>DSDB01000464.1 GCA_011057845.1 Phycisphaerales bacterium
ACGACCGGTCGTGCTGTACAAGCCACAGCGGCCTCTTGCACGCCCGTACATTATACGCCGCGGAGCGACGATGGTTGCGGGGTTTTCCGCAGACACCGGGCCATCACCGGCGGCTGGAAGCACTGTGCCTATGGATTGGGGGATGGGGCGGGGCTGCCTTCGGGCGGCGCCGTCGTTTTGCCGGCGGCTTTTTCCGCGGCTTCTTTGGCTTTGCGGGCTTCGGCGGCCTGTTTCTCGGCCTCGGCCTTGAGCCGGGCGGCCGCGAGAATTGCCTTCTCGGTCTCGACCCGCACACGCTCGAGCTCGGCCTGGACCAGGGCGGCCTCGCGTCGGGCCTCGGCGGCGAGCTGCTCGGCGGCGTAGACGTCGCGCCGGGCAACCGCCTTGACGGCCTCGGCTTCCATGCGGGCCTCCTCCGCATGGAGCAGTTGACGCTGGCGCTCACGCTCTCGGGTATCAAGGCCGAAGGGGTCCATGAGGGTCTTGTGCAACTGGTCGTCGGGCAGCGGGGGCCGATGCTTCTCGCGGATCTCCTCGACAACCTCGGCGTTGGGGCGACCCCCGGTCGAGATAGTCGGGGTCAGTATAAAGAGGATTTCCTTGCCCCTCTGCTCGAAGTCGCGCCCGGAGAACAGACCGCCGACGAGCGGGATGTCCTTGAGGACGGGCACGCCGCGAATGACGTCGCGCTCCTCGGTCTTTCGGATGCCGCCGATGATCAGGCTCTCCCCGTGGCGGATGCGGTTCTCGCGGTTGGTGATGGTGCGCTCGGTGATGATGGGGTTCTGCACAATGCCTTCAGGGGTGAGTTTGGCCCCGATGCGGGCGGTGGTCTCCAGGCCGATGTAGCCTTCGGCATAGACGTGCGGCGTGACCGTCAGCGAGTCAATGATCCAGCGATAGTCCGTCTGCGTGCGGAGGTAGCCCTCCATGGCGCCGCCGATGAAGACCTTCTGGAGCGGCACGTAGTCGCGGCTCACGATGGTGGCCGACTGCCCGTTGATGACCTCGAGCGTGGGGTTCATCAGGACCTTCAGATAGCCCTTGGAGACAAGCAGATCGACGAGTGCGCGAAAATCGTGGCCCGGAATGCCTATGTTGTCGGCGTATCCAATCTTAAGACCGAATTTCTTTCGGGCGGCCTCCCGCAACGAGGCCCCAGGGAAAGCCGGCAACATCTGGCCGGCCTCTTCCCTGCCACCCAGGAAGGCGTCTTCACCGAAGAGGTTCTCCATGTAAATGGTGACCTCTTTGTCCATGGTGACGCTGGCGTAGAGCTCCGAGATGAGGCAGTCGATGCGAACCTGCACCGGGGGCACGTCGACTTCATTGAGCAGAGCGAGGACGGCGGTGATGTCGGCCTCGGTAGGGGCTCTGGCGATGATCTGGTTGGTGGCGGTGTTCGCGCTGAGGGTGTAGATAGGCGCGGAACTGACGTTGCCCTTGGCGTCGTAGTTGCGCATGGCGAACTGGGCGTTGACGATGCCTTCCAGATGCCTGGCCGTGTGGTATCGGCAGAAATAAAACAGTTTCCACTCCGGGGCGTTGCCGATGACCTGGCGGACGATCCGCGGGCCCTGGCGGTACACCTCCGGAACCGGGATGTTCGGGTCGGGGGTCGGCTGAAGTCGGCTGAGGTTGTTGAGGATGGACCTCGCCTGCATCTCCGTGGTCTTTTCCGGGATGTAACCGGAGCAGCCGCCGTGCAGCAGGGCGATGACCACGGGGATAACCCACAAGGCGAACCATCGGGCGCGAGTTTTGATCTCTATCGTGCGCATCGTCGGAACCTCAGCAGCGGGATGGCGGCCCGAAGGCGAATACCGTCTGCCAGGGAGCATTGTACTATGTAAGCCAGACGGCGGTGTCAACCGGTATATTTCGGCCGGTTGGGCGCCCGGTGGGCGAATTATTGCACCCGGCGGGGCCCAATGAACGATATAATGGTCTGGAGCCCCTCAGTGGGGATTTCCTAAGTGCTTATTCGGCGGTATTTTAGAAGAAACTTTAATTTGTACCGGCAAGGCCGAGGCTATCGGGCCTCGGTCGGGTCTCAACAGGGAAGGTGCTTCGAATATGAAGAGAACAGTACTGTTGGCGGTCATTGTCGCACTGGTTCTGGTGGCCTGCTATCTGGCCGGCTGCGGGCCGGAACAGCCGTTCGAGCTGTAGGCCATGAACACAGATCGGAGGTATCCCGCGCCGCCGTCGGCAGCGATGCGGATATAGGTATGCGCGCCGGTGGGGTATGACCGGCATGGGAGGCGGGTCTATCCGTCGGCCTTCTCGCGGTCCCCGGCACGGAACGACTCCAGCAGGCTCTGGAGTTCCGCGAGTTGTTCGGGCCCGGCGCCCGCCGCGTCGACGGTCTCATACGGATCCGCGACGACGTCGTAGAGTTCGGGAGCCTTATTGCCTTTGGAGACGATGAGTTTCCAGGGCCCCTTTCGCACCGCCCATTGACTGGGCGTCTTCCAGTACATCGTACGGCCGTCCAGTTCGCCTGCCCGGCCGGCCAGGGCATCCCAGACGTCGCGACCGTCCCATGCAAGCTCTCTCTCCGACCGGTAGCCGACGAGCCGGCAGAGCGTGGGCATCCAGTCGACAATGTGCAGTGGGGCGGCACACCGGGCCGGTTCGAGGACGCCGGGCCGGTTTATCAGCGCAGGAACGCGGATTCCACCTTCATAGAGATCGCCCTTCCAGCCTCGTAAGGGGCGGTTATTACCCAGGACGGTGTGGGGCTTGTCGGCGTAACGGCCGTCATATTCGGTCTTGCTGTGCCAGCTCTTCTGGCCGCCGTTGTCGCTGACAAACACGATAAGGGTGTCCTTGCGCAGGCCGCGCTCGTCGAGGGCCTCGATAATCCGCCCGATGCCGGCGTCCATATGGGTCGTTGCCGCGGCGTACCAGCGCCGGGAAGGCTCTTCCATGTCGCCGTACAGGTCAAGCCACTCCTGAGGTTCGTCCAACGGGTAATGCGGGACGCTGTACGCGACGTAGAGGAACAAGGGCCTGTCCGCGGAGGACCGCTCGATAGTCCGAACGGCCTCGGCGGTAATCAGGTCCGTGGCGTGGCCCTGCTCATCGAGATACGCATCGTCGCGGTGCCACGACGGAACACCCGTCTTGTAGATGTGCGTGTAGGGGTCGCACTGGCCGTGGAAATAGCCGTAGGACCGCTCGAAGCCGTACTTGAGGGGGGTGCATTCCGGGGGCGAGCCCATGTGCCACTTGCCCACGATGGAGGTTTCATACCCGGCGCTGCGCAGTGCGGCGGCCAGGGTAACGGTGTCATCGCGGAAGATGGCGCCGTAGGCCGGGGCCGTAACGCCGTAGCGGCTGGGGTAATGCCCGGTCATCAGGCCGACGCGCGTGGGCGTGCAGGTCGGCATGACGTAGTGCCGGTCAAGCACCACCGACTCAGCGGCCAGGCGGTCGATGTTCGGCGTCTGGATCTCGGAGTCGTGGTAGCCCACATCGCCCCAGCCGAGGTCGTCGGCGATGATGAATACGATATTCGGCTTGCCGCCCGCACGGGCATGGCCGGTAAGCGCGCCGCCACAACCCGTCAAGGCGCTTGTGCCTGCGGCGAGGGTCATCTTCAGAAATACCCTGCGATTCATAAACGACCTCCGTTGTTACAAGCTTCACCAATACGCCGCGCCGCCAACGTGTGATGCCGAGTCAGCCCATCTGTTTCAGCAGGGCCTTCCATCGCGCGATGTGCCCATCCTCATCGGCCGCATCCTTCTCGATCACCTTCCGCGTCACATCGTCCCAGTCGATGGTCTCGAGCAACTCGGCGTAATGATGCACCGCCTTGCTCTCGACCCATATCCCCGTCTTGAGAATGGCCCTTTTGCCCAGCAGCCGCGAGCCGAAACCGAACACGAACCCCACCAGCCAGAACGCCCACCGCATCTTGCGCGGCTTGAAGCCGAACTCGTACAGCTTGACCTGGAAGTCCTGGTAGTGCCCCATCTCGTTGCACATCGCCGCGATCAGTTGGCGGTTCATGTCGCTACGTTCCTTTGTGAGCTGGAACTTGTAGAGGGTCATCGCCATCAGCTCCAGCGTATGCAGTGTCAGCAGCCCCCCGCGGATCGCCGCCAGCCGCTCGCCGCCGAAGCCCTCGCCGCGGAGGGCGAAATCGCCCTCCCGCATCTGCGGCCGGATGATGCTTATGTCGTACGTGCCCTGTGCGTTACCGGTCTCTGTCATATCAAAGCCCTTTCCAGGAAGAACAATCAAATCGGGCCCACACCCCTGCAGAAGCCGCCCAGGATTATCCCCCCGCCCACGCCGCTTGTCAAAACCCTCTCCCCGCCAAAGCCGGCTGCCCGCAACGCCAGGAAAAAGCCCACCACGCGGCCGCGGGCCGCGTCAACCGGCTAAATACCAGCGACCAGCGACTGACAGCTCATCACGCTTGGTACGCGAACGCGACCAGCGCCGCCGTCACGAACGCCCCGCGATTTCTCGCCCACAGGTCGCCCTCAATCCACGATAGTGGACATACCCAGGGTGGCAGGGGCATCGGACGCCTGAGTGCCTGGATGAAAAAAATATTCAAAAACGCAAACTTTTTTAGTTGACATCGCATAGTATGCAATACATACTATTGTCTGTTGTCTGGCATGACGCATATAGCATCGCGATGCCGGGTGGGTGGCGGAATGGCCCGGTTCGCCCGATAAGGAGACGAAAATGAAGTTCGAGAGCCAGTTATTGAAGGGTGTGGCCCCGGTGGTCGTGCTGGAGGTGCTGTCGCGGGGGGCGATGTACGGCTATGAACTCAGCCAGGCCATCGAGCAGCGCAGCGGGGATGTCCTGACCCTGGGCAAAGGCACGCTCTATCCGCTGCTCTACAACCTGGAGGCCAAGAAGCTGATCGCCGGCCGCTGGGAGCAGGCGGACTCCGGCCGAAAACGGCGTTACTACTCCATCACGGGCAAGGGCAAGGACGAACTGGCCGCCCGCAAGGCGCAGCTCAAGAAGCTCACCGACTGTCTGAACCTCGTCTTCGAGGGCTCTCTGGCGATGGCCTGACCGGCGGCCGGGTGCGTTGGCCCCTGTTTACCGCCGGATCGACCGGCGGCATCGTGTAGCCAGTTCAAGGAGACATCTGCCATGGTCCAACAGGAAGAACCCAAACTCACTGAGACGCTGCCGGAAGCAGCCGAAGCCTTCATTACCGCCGTGGTCAGGAAGATGCGGTATCGCCGCAAGGTCCGTCAGGAGGTCCGCGAGGAATTGACGGCGCATCTTCTCGACAGCCTTCGCGATTGCACCGACGCTCAGCAGCGCAACAAACAGGTGCGCGAGCTGCTGACGGAGTTCGGCGACGTGAAGATGCTGGCGATACTGCTGCGGCGGGCGAAGAAGCGGTGTCGCCCGGCGTGGCGAACGGCCGTGGTCCGGATGTTCCAGATCGCGGCCGCGGCCCTGCTGGCCTTCGTACTATACGCGGTGTGGTTCTCGATGGGCCGGCCGACGATCCGCACCGACTATCTGGCCATGATGAACGAGAAGACCCGGCCGCAGGTCGCCGACGCCGACAACGCCTGGGCCTGCTATGACAAGGCCATCGGCCTGTTCAAGGCCCCGTCGGATATGATCCGCCAGACCATCGGCAAGGACGCCCGAGAGCCGGACTTTGTCAGGATAGGCGAGCTGGAGGCCCTGCTGGCGGCCAATCGTCAGACAGTCGCCCGGTACGTTCAGGACAACGAGCCCCGGATCGCCGACCTCGACAGCGAGCTGAAGGCGATTGCCGACGAGGCCTTCGCCAGGGGCCTCATGCCGCTTGTGGCCGGCGGCGAGCCGGACGTCCCGTCATGGCGGCGATTTGATAAGGCCGTCGAGGCCCTCTGCTACCGCATACAACAAGCCGTCCAACAGGGTGACGCCCCGTCCGAACCCATGGAGCCCGTCTTTGGCGGATACGGACGCGAGGAATTCGCGTGTGATCCGAACCACGCGCTGTCCGGGCGTCTAACGACGTGGGCAAGGCAAAAAACGCAGCCGCGGCGGTCGGCCGCCCAGAAGGCGCTGGATGCGGCGGCGATGGCGTACTGGCTCGACCATCCCCAGCCGCCGGTCGATACGGTGCTGGCGAATTTGTGCCCGTATGAGATCGAGGCGATGGAGCGATGGGTGGCCGACAATGAGGCGGCGTGGGCCGCCTTCGTCGAGGGCGGGCTGCGGCGGTACTGCTACCGTCCATACTCGCTCGTCGATGGGGCGGACCGCAACTGGCTCATGGCCGTGGAGATTCCCCATCTGGGCTCGCTGCGGGACCTGGCCAGACTGGGGCAGTGGCGAAGCCGCCTGGCCCTGCGCGAGGGCACGGCCGGGGCGGCGCTGGATAACTGCGCGGCGGTGGCGCGGGCGGCCCGGCACTGGCAGGACAAAGGGACGATTATCGAGCAGCTTGTCGGCGCGTCGATGGCCCGTCTGGCGCGTGATCAGGTGCTGGAGATCCTGGACAACGCCAAGCCCTCGGCGGCGGACATCGACCGCACGACGGCGGCGCTCAAGGGGCTCTATGACCAGGGGTATCCCGTGCTCGACCTGGAATTCGAGCGGATGAGCCTCATGGACATCATCCAGCACGTCTTTACCGACGGCGGACCCGGCGGCGGCCACCTGATCGGGCAGGAGGTCCTGCAATTCGAGCACCCCGTGGGCGAGGACCTGGTAGCACGTGCAGGAGTTAAGGCCGCCGGGACAGCCCTGGGGATCGTACACGCCCGGCGCAACGCGACACAGGCGATGGCCAACGAGATGTTCGACAACGCCGTGCGGCGCTCGAAGCTGACGCCCTTTGAACGCAGGAATTCCGGCATACCCGCGATAGATCAACTGCTGGAATCCAGGCATCCATACCGCTATGCCCTGCTTCACATGATGCTGCCGGCGCTGGATCGCGCGTCGGAGCTGGTATTCCAGAGTCGGGCCATGCACGAGGCGACGCTGACGATTCTGGCGCTGCAGCGCCGCCACGCGGAAAAGGGGGCCTACCCCGAGACGCTGTCGGTGCTGGTCGATGAGAAGTGGCTCGACCAACTGCCGATGGACCCGTTCAGCGACAAACCCCTGGTCTATCGTCGCACCGCAGATGGCTTCATCCTCTACAGCGTCTGGACGGACTTCACGGACAATGGAGGAACGACGCTCTACGGCCACAGCGGACGGCCCAAGGTCGGCGCACGGGACGACGGGGCCGACTGGGTGTACTGGCCGATTCCGCGGGCCAGGCCGGTCGACGCTGAATCCAGGCAGGCCTACCGACGCGAAC
>DSDB01000059.1 GCA_011057845.1 Phycisphaerales bacterium
AGGTCATGGTCGAACCGCCCCGCCTCCCGCAGAAAGACCTCAAAACGCCCGTATCCATCCGCCGTCAGTATCCCGTCGGCGCCGAAGTACTTGCCGGCCAGTCTCCTCAGGGCCGCCGGGCATCCGCCGCCGGCGTGGAACACGACCTGCCGCCGGGCCCCGTAACGCAGATATACCTCCGAGTACGGGGGGGTAAAGCCCGCCGCCAGGGCCTTCTTGCCGCCGCTTCGGGTCCGTAGCCGGGCCAGCGTGAACTCGATGTGCTTGCACGTCCCCAGCGTGTTGACCGCGAAATCGGGACACGAACAATAATTGTCCCCGAGTCCCTCGCCGCGAATCGCCACGCGGTACTCGCCGCCCGTCCGCGGATTCGTGACGCGGAACTCCGAGAAGACCGGCTCGCCGCCGACGTTCTTCAGGCGGAGCTTCTGCTCGTGCGCCACCTGCCGCCTCAAAGCAATCTGCCACTGCTCCAGGCCCATCTCTTCGGGTTTTCGCAGGTGAGAAATCCTCGCGCGCTTGCGGTTCTTTTTCTTGACTATCTTCATCTTAAACTTGTTCATGGAATCCGTCTTCCAGCCGCAATGGGAACTTACTGAGGTTTCACGGCCAGGAGGTAGTCCAGGCCGAACATGTAGCTCTTGACGGCCGAGGGATTGGCTCCAAGCACCGTGACCTCCAGGCGGTTGGCGCCCTTACTGAGTTGGCACTTGCCCAGCTTAACATCGGTGGCCACGACGCCCTGATTGAAAAAGTCGATCGACTCGACCTTCGTGCGGCCGTTGACGGCGATCCGCATAATGCCGTAATCCACCGCCTGGGTCGCACCGAGCGTCACGTCATATTCACCGGTCTCATCCATCGTGAACTCCACCACGAGCCGATCCTGCTCCCTGGCATGCCGCCACCACAGTTGGGCGTTATTGCTCCAGTTGTGTTGCCGTATGGTCTGTATCTCCGTCTCGCCGCCGGTCTTCTCCACAACCTTGAGCGTCTCGCCCTCGATGGCGCCGTCGACGCGCCGCGGCTTGATGATATCCTCCACCGCTCGGGCCACCGGGCGGACCGCTTCATCCGGCATGGGCTGAACATCCCACGTCGCGCTCGGGCGGGCGTACCAGAACGTCGCCGGCGCGTAGTTCATCTTCGTCCTGGCCCAGTGCCATAACTCCATGTCAAACCGAATGGATGTCGTAAACGGGATCGCATCCAGCGCCCGATAGCGGCTGTTCACGGAGAACCCGGCCTTGAGATTCCCGTCGCCGCAGGGCTGCGCATGAAACGCCGACTCAAAGAACTCCGGCCTGCACCAGGCGTATCCGTAGTAGTCCTCCGTTCCCGTGCCGATATGCGACGGGAACGCCTCGCCATCGACGTAAATCTTCTCATCCCCCTCGCCCCACCACGTATCGGCCGTGTTGAACAGTGTCAGCACGTCCCCGACGTAGGTGCCCCGCCCCTGCACGGTCACCCAGGTCAAATCCAGCGCCCCGTGGTCCACGGCCTTCTCGTTGGACTGCGTCTCAATCCCCGCCCACTGCTTCCAGGCCGCGTGGAAGTGACACGACCCATCGTCCCATTCCCAGGGGCTGCTCGAAACGCGGGCTTCCACCAGTTCCACCGGCTGCGAACCCAGGTTCAACACCGTGACCTTTGCCCGCTTGCCGAACGGCATGACCCAGTAGGACGACATCGTCCCATCCCTGGCCACCTGCGTATACCACGTCGAGTGAGGATGGATGTGATAGCCGGTCCCGAAGAAATCGCCGATGGGACACCAGACCGTGGCGGCCCCGTCGAACTCCATCTTCAGGATCGTCGACCGCAGCGCCTGCGGCAGGTCTTCGGCCCGGAGGCGAAACTGCATCCGCCGAATCGCTCGCGATCCCGTCACCATCATGGACTTCTCCGTACCCGGCGCCACGACACCCTTGAGTTCACCGTCAAGCAGCTCACCCAGGCCGGACCGGTCGCACTCGCCCAGCATCCGATTGACCCGGGCCACGGCGGAGGCCGACTTGCCCAGCGTCTGCTGACTGAATGACTCGACCTTCGCGCCCGCTTCATACGTGCGATAGTTGATCTGATAGTAGAGCGCCTCGCCCTTGCGGGCCCCCTCATCAATCAGGACATCCGTCTGATAGGTGATCTTGCAGCGCTTGGCATAGGGGATCGGCAGATACAGATTGTGCCCGCGATGCCGGTACGGGGTCTGCGGAGAGACGCTGCGCGACAACGGCTCGCCCACGAGTTTGCCGCCGCTGACCAGGTCCGCCATCGGTCCTTCGATGACCGGCTCCGTCTGGTCGTCGATATAGACGCGCATCGTGCCGTTGCTGAATTCGCCGCCGCCGGGCCCGTGCCAGGTGGCCCAGAACCGCACCACGACGCCGGGGCCCTCGGCGTCCATGAGCACGTGCTCCTTGCGGCCGGCGTTCTCCTCCACACGGACGAAGTAGCTGCGGTCCCAGTTGGCCCACCACGTGGGAGAGCCCGGCTGTGTGGAGTTGCGGTCGTAACTGCTGAACTGCTTACAGGTGTACGCCGGACTCGGTAGCCGTGCGATACGTCCGCGGTCCACCATCTCATCCAGCAACGAATCGAATGTAACAACCGACGAAGACGCAGCCCGCCCCACAGCCGCCGATGCACAAAGAACCGCACAGACAAACCCATACCTCATGATCGTCCTTCCGTAGTCCATAGTCTCACCTGTTTCATGGATACCTTGACTGCCGACCGTTTCGCGGCCGGTCCTTCCGGCCGCCGGTCCACGAAGACCGCGGGCCATCCTAGCAAAACCCCTGCCGGGCGGCTACCACCGGCCTCAGCCGAGCGGCTCGGCGCGTGCCACCGCGGCGGGAACCGGCGAGGCCGTAATTACTTGCCCCAAAAGGGCTTACCAATAAATCGGTGGCCTGTACAATTTGAGTTGTCAAATCCCCGGCCGCCTGTATAATCCCACGATGGCTGGTTCGCATCGCGTTCGCTTTCTCCAGGATTCAATCCCATGAAAAAGATTATTGAAGAAGTATTTCAGGCTGAGCAGAAGGCCGATGGCTTTCTCAAGCAGGCCCGGGAAAGGGCCGCTGAAATACGGCGACAGGCCGACAAGGATGCCGCCGCCATGATCGCCGACGCCGACCAGAAAGCCCGCGATACCGTCCAGACCATCGTCGAAGACGCCAGGAAACAGGCCGAGCGAATGCGCGAAGAACGGCTCGTGGAGGTCGACCGCCTCAAGGACGCCATGTTCGCCGGCAAAACGGAAATCATCAACACCCTGGTGGACGACATCAGCCAAATTGTCCTGAGCACCGATGCGGAAAGGAACGGCGACTGATGGCCGGTCCGCTGGCGAAATACGCTTTCATCAACGCCAAGCTCCGCGCCAGGATCAGCAACATCCTGCCCGACGAAACCTTCGGGCAACTCGAAAAGGCCGTCTCCATCGACGCGGCCCTGACCCTTCTCCGCGATACGGCGTTCGCCGCCCTCGAGACCGTCTACTCGGCCACCGGCGACCTCCGACAAGCGGAACTCGAACTGCTCAAGAAGGAAATCGACCTGTACAAGGACATCCGCCAGCACGTCCATCCCGACTCGCTGGAGTTGATCGAAGCCCTGCTGTATCAGTTCGAAACCGACAACCTCAAGAACGCCATCCGCATCTTCTTCGACCGCCAGGTCCGCAAACGCCCCGCCGACGCCGGAGAGCACTACATTATCTACGAACGCATCGTTCACGATATTCCATTTGACATCATCGTCAACGCCCGAAGCTTCGACGAGGTGGCCGCCGCCTGTGAAGGCACGCCCTACCGCGGCCTCATTCGCAAGTTCGCTCCCACCGTCGAGGCCGATACGTCGCTTTTTCGGATGGAAGTCGCCCTCGATCACCTCTACTACGAACGCCTCCTGGCCGCCATCGCCAAACTCGACCGAAAGGACCGCGAGATCGCCATGCGGCTGGCCGGCGTCGAGATCGACCTGCAGAACATCAACTGGATCCTCCGCCTCAAGGCCTTCTACGACATGCCTCTGGAGGCCGTGCTGGCCACCATCGTGCCCGGCGGCCTCAATCTCAACAAGGCCGTTATCCACGAACTCTACCAGGCTCAGAACGTCACATCCGTCCTCCACGACGTCGTCACCACCCAGTATCCCGGCCTGTCCGCCATGCTCTCGGCCAGGGCCTCCGACCTCGCCTCCCGGCTCCTGCTGATCCGACGCATCCTCGACGAAATCCTCAAACAGGAGATCCGCCGTATCCTCAGCGGTTATCCGTTCACCATCGGCACGGTGCTCGCGTACTTCGCCCTCAAACGCAACGAACTAAAGAGAATCCGGACCATCCTGAATGCCAAACAATACGGCATCGAGCCGGAACGCATTGAGAGCATGTTCTGATGTTTACGACCCAGATGACACAACTGTTCGCCGTGGCGCTCCGACGGGATTGCGAGCGAGTCACCGAAGTGTTGCTGCGGGCCGGCGTGATGCAGTTCGTCCGCGTGTCGGACCTCGCCGAAGGACCCGCCGGCCTGGCGACGGTCCGACCCGAGGGTGAACTGACGGAAATCACCGATCTGCGGCAGCGCATCGAGGGGGTCCTGCGCACCGGCTCGATCACGCCCCGGCCGCCCGACGAAAAGGACCTGTCCGTGCGAACCGTCGTGGACATGGACAAGGAGAGAAAGGCGCTCGACCGCATCGCCGGAGAATGCGAAAGCCTCCGCGAACGGCAACGGGGAATCAGCCAGGAGATCCTGAGACTCGAAGACATCAGCCGCCAGATCGATCTCTACGGACTGAGCATGTCCGAGGCGGCCGCCTCACCCCGCCATTCCTTCATCTCCATGCAGATCGGACGCATCCCCCTGTCCCGGGCCAGGGATTTCGAGGGCAATCTCAAGCCGCTGCCCTCTCTGGCGGTCCCCATGGGACAGGAACAGGAGATGGCCCACTATCTGCTGATCTACATGAAGCGGGACCGCGAGCAGCTTGAAAAGATTTTGGCCAGGGCCGGATGGATGGATGTCGAACTGCCCGCCGAATTGCGCTCGGTCAAGAAAGACGCCGCCAGAGAACTGACCGCCCGCCTCGATAAGCTGCGGACCGAGCAAAAGAAACTCGAAACCACCGTTGCGGAGACCATCCGCAAGGAGGCCGAACGCCTCAGCAGCGTCTGGACCACTCTCCGCGTCAACGAACTGCTGCACCAGATCCAGGCGCACTTCAAGTCGTCGGCCCGCACCGTCCTGTTCACCGGCTGGCTGCCGTCCGAGAAACGCGAATCCCTGACCCG
Source organism: Phycisphaerales bacterium (assembly GCA_011057845.1). Lineage (GTDB taxonomy): Bacteria > Planctomycetota > Phycisphaerae > Sedimentisphaerales > Anaerobacaceae > UBA2266. The sequence continues at coordinate 5,309 of DSDB01000059.1, forward strand.
TGAAATCAGGAAGGCCTGCGGCGGCCGGTGCTACGTGGAATGGCGAGACCTCGACAGCAGGGACGGCATCCAGGAAGACGTGCCCGTGGAGTTTCGAAATCCCCGGATGCTGGCGCCGTTCGAGATGCTCGTGAGCAACTTCGGCATCCCGCGATATGGAACTATCGACCCGACGCCCTTCGTCATGCCCCTGTATCTGGCCATGTTCGGGCTGATGTTCGCCGATGTCGGCCAGGGCATTGTCCTGGCGGTTCTGGGGATGCTCGGCACATACCTGCTCAAGGGCCGCAAGACGCATGAGGGCCTCTACCGTCTCTGCTGGCTGATTGTCTGGTGCGGCCTGTCGGCGGTGCTGTTCGGCGCCCTGTTCGGCGCCTACTTCGGTATGAGGCTTTTCGAGCCGCTGTGGTTTGACTTCCACGGCATCGTCGCCGGCCACGGCTCCCACAGCCGCACGATCTCGGATCTCTTCGATATTCTGGCAATCACGATCTACTTCGGCATCACGGTCATCGCGCTGGGTCTCGCGTTCAACTGGATCAACATGATCCGCGCCGGGCTCTGGATTGATCTGCTCTTCGACAAAGGCGGCGTGCTCGGTGCCTGGATCTACGCCGGCGGCATCTACATCGCCTTCTTCATGGTCTCGCACGACTACAAGGCCCTGCCGGCCGGCAACACGCTGTTCATGCTGGTCGGGCTGCCCGCCGTGCTGCTGTTTCTTAAGGAACCCTGGCACTACTTCACGCACGGTGAGGCCCACGGAGGCAAAAAGCCCAACCTGGGGCTCGCCTTCATGTCCTTTCTGATGCAGTGGATCGTCGAGCTGCTCGAGATCTTCAGCGGCTATCTGTCCAACACCCTGTCGTTCATGCGAGTCGCCGGTCTGGGCATCGCCCACGTCTGCCTGATGATCTCGTTCTTTACGCTGGCCGGCATGACGTCCGGCGCTATGTCCGTTCTCATACTCGTCATCGGCAACGTCCTGGTGATCGGCCTCGAAGGACTCTTGGCCGGCATCCAGGCGCTGAGGCTCAGTTACTATGAATTCTTCACCAAGTTCTTCCACGGTACGGGAAAACTGTACTCCCCCATCTCGTTAAGAAGTGAAAACTAGCCGTTCAGGCAAGGCACAGGAAAGGAAGCATGGCAATGGTCGAAGCACAGAAAAACATGAAGCTGCACATTACCCAGAGTCTGATTGTGCTCTTCACAATCATGGCGATTATCGGGGTCTTCTTCGGAGGCAAGGCCCTGGCCGCCGCAGGCGAGCCGACGGCCCAGGAGACCCTGACAAAGTCCAATCCGGATGCGGCGGGCGTCACCAAATTCGCCCTGGTCGCCGCCGCCGCCGCCTTCGGGCTCGGCGCCCTCGGCGCCGGCTTCGCCATCTCCCACGTGGGAGCCGCCGCCATGGGCGCCGTCGCTGAGAAACCCCAGATCGCCGGACAGGCCCTCATCTTGGTCGCGCTGGCCGAGGGTCTGGTGGTCTTCGGATTCATTACGGCGCTGCTGATTCTCAGCAAGGCGTAAGTGCCCCATGAAATACGCAATCATAGGTGATGAGGATACGGTTCTTGGCTTCGGCATGGTCGGCGTCCAGGGCCGGGTCGCCCGCGACGCCGAGCAGGCCCTGCGGGCCTTTCAGGGGCTTCTCGAAGACAGGGAAGTCGCCATCATCATCATCACCGAGCGGGTCGCCGAGATGATACGGTCAACTGTGGACAAATACTTGTTCACCGTCAGTTTCCCGTTGATTGTGGAAATCCCCGACAGGCACGGACCACGGCCGGGCCGGCCCACCATCAAGGAGATGGTGAACATCGCCATCGGAGTCCGCCTGTAGGGGATGATCCCGATAGGTGGACACTGCATGGGCAAGCCCGCGAAGAAGTACGAACTCACAAGAGGCGCAGTATAGATGAAACCGCCAATTGAAGACAACGCCGCATTACTCATGGGCATCGAAGCGGACGCCCATGACGAGGAGCA
>DSDB01000488.1 GCA_011057845.1 Phycisphaerales bacterium
CCAGCCGCGTTTGAGCATCGCCGCCAGATTCTCCACATCGCCCGCGTAACGGGCCTGTCCGGCGACATTGACGTTCTCATCGGGGTCGGTGGCGTGGTCGTACAACTCGCGGGCAAGCACCTCCCCCGTGGCCTGATTCTGCCATTGCGTATATCTGAACCGGTCCGTCCGCATCGTATAGCCCATCACCCTGCCGCGGGGATACTGACTGAACGCCGCCTTCTTCCATGGCCGCTGCGGATCCTCAACCAGCGGCATGGCACTCAATCCCTCCAGGTGTCCCGGCATGGCCAACCCGCAGGCTTCGCACAATGTCGGATAGATATCCACATACTCGGTCAATGCCGCCGTCCGCCCTCCGGCGTTCTTCATGCCCGGCACGCTCAGAATCAGCGGCGCGTGTGTATCCAGCTCGAAATTCGTGTGTTTGCACCATCCGGCGTGTTCCCCCAGCTTCCACCCGTGGTCGCCCCACAGCACAATCACCGTCTTCCTCCACAGCTCCAGCCGGTCCAACGCATCCAGCAGCCGCCCGATCTGTGCATCGGTGTAGCTCACACAGGCGTAGTAGCCGTGAATCAGCGCCCGCGCCTGCGCGTCCGAGCATGGCCCGCTTCTGGGCATCCCGACGTAGCTGCGCAGCTCGCCCCAATCGGTCGTGGCGTAGCTTGGCGCATCCTTTGGAACAAAGGGATTGTCCGCCAGGGCGATGTCCTCGCGGCGGTACATATCCCAGTAACGCTTGGGGGCATTGAACGGCAGATGTGGCTTGTAGAAGCCCATTGCCATGAAGAACGGCCTGTCTTTGAGGGCCTCCAGCCGCGCAATGGCGTAATCGACGTTGGCCCCATCCGGGTAGGCGTTGTCCGCCACGTCCGCCGCCTCGTAGGCAGGCCCCCGGCCGCCGCTGTTGGGCTCGGCCGCCTCCAGAGCCTTGACCTGGGTAATGGCTTCCTGCGTCAGATAGCCGCGGCCGTACCATTGGCCCTGCGGGAACGTCCCGGCCCGGTAGGGCGGTGAGGTCCAGGCCTGCGCATCGTCGTTTGGATGGTGGTATATCTTGCCGATAGACAGCGTTTCGTAGCCGTTCTTCCTGAAGTGCTCCGGCAGCGTCAGGACATCGGGCATGGCCTTTCGCAGCGGGGTATTGAGGTCATATATCTTCGTCGTGTCCGGCCGCGTCCCGCTCAGGACGCTCGCCCGCGAAGGAGCACAAACCGCCTGCTGACAGTATGCCCGCTCAAAAAGCAGCCCATCGCGGGCCAGCCTGTCGATATTGGGACTGATGATACCCGTCCGGCCGTAACAACCCAGTTGCGGCCGCAGGTCATCGACCGCGATAAACAACACGTTTGGACGCTCAAGAACCCTGCACCATGCCCGCCCGCCACCGGTCAGGGCCGTTACCGCCACAGTGGCCGCCTTCGCCAGAAAACCCCGTCGTGTCAATCCGATACCCATCAACCAAGCCCCTTTCAACAAGCTGCGGCCCAAGGCCGATCCGAAGTCCGATGCTCCTGCCCCCGGCAAAACCTTCGAATCGAGCCAAGCATACCGTCTCTATCCAATCGGGGCAATGTCTGCAAAAAAACACGCCCCGGCCCCAATTCTCTTGCAGCCAAGCGGCGGGGACGCTAAACTAGCTGACTTCTGGGGCCTCGGATGCTGCTGGACAGACCGGCCGTTGATTGTCTACGGCAGGGTCGGGGGGGGCACCGGGGGGCCCCGGCTGATAAAGGTACTTCAAGGCTCACCTGGAGAGGTGGCCGAGTGGCTTAAGGCAACGGTTTGCTAAACCGTCGTACCGGTATAAACTGGTACCGCGGGTTCGAATCCCGCCCTCTCCGTTTCCCGTGGTGCAGGAGGATCGTCGCGGAATACCCCCTTTGCTGCGAAAAAAAAGGCGACCGAACGCTCAATAAACGCCGCCGGCCGCCATACTTACGCCAATCGGGGCGACAGGACTTGAACCTGCGACCTCTTGACCCCCAGTCAAGCGCGCTAGCCAAACTGCGCCACGCCCCGTAACAGCATTATTCTACCCCAGAGGCCGGCCCGCAACAAGCAATTTCCCCAACCCACTGGAATTAACGTGGAATCCAAGAGATTCATTGACAAAGTTAGGTGTGGCTAACTATAATGGGGATTGTACTTGGGGTCGCCCGATTATGCTTGGAGCCGATAACGAAGAACTCAGTGCTTCGCTTGAGGATTACCTCGAAGCGATATTCCGTCTGTCCTGCGACGGGCGCCAGGCCCGCAGCAAGGCCATCGCCGAGCGCCTGGGCGTTTCGCGGGCCTCCGTAACCGGGGCGTTGCGGCTTCTCAAGAAAAAGGGCCTGGCCAATTACAAGCCCTACGACGGGGTTACGCTGACGTCGGCCGGACACCACGCCGCCGCCGAGGTGGACCGAAAGCATAGGATTCTCAAGTCATTTTTCGGCCAGGTGCTGGGGGTGGACCCCGAGACCGCCAGAAAAGCGGCGTGTCGGGCCGAGCATACCCTGGGCCCGTCCGTCATAGGCAGGTTGCTTTGTTTCATCGAGTTTGTCAGCCGTGAAAACGCCGCCGGCAACGATCTGGTCGGCAAGTTCCAGCAGTTCTGCAACGAAAGGGCGGTTTAACGGCCGCATATTCGCTATGGACCCATCCGGACTCAACCCCGACAAAGAACAAGTCAAACCCCTCTCGAAGGTCAAGGCCGGCCAGACCGCCAGGGTCGTACGCATAGAGGCCGGCGCCAGCGCCAACGCCCGGCTGGCGTCGATGGGCTTGGTTCCCCGGACCCAGGTCTCCATGATCAGCAACGGCCACCCAGGCCCCATGGTCGTCAGCGTCAAAGGCGCCAAGATGATGCTGGGACGCGGTATGGCCCACAAGATAATGGTTTGTGCCGCAAGTCCGCAGTAAAGGCCTTCTTTTTTTGATCTGATTGTTAGCGCCGCCTAACTTGACTTGGAGATTGCATCGTGGACCACACGGTTCGAATCAAGAAACGCATCACTGTCGCTGTCGCCGGAAACCCCAACAGCGGCAAATCCACCATCTTCAACATGCTCACCGGAGCCCATCAGCACGTCGGGAACTATCCCGGCGTCACGGTCGAGAAGAAGGAAGGGTTCTGCCGCTGGGAAGATACTGAAATCCGCCTCATTGACCTGCCCGGCACATACAGTCTGACCGCCTATTCCGTGGAAGAACTCATCGCCCGCAACTTCATCATCGAGGAACACCCCGACCTCGTCGTCAACGTCATCGACGCCTCCAATATCGAACGAAACCTTTATCTGACGACCCAACTGATCGAGATGGAGGTGCCCCTGATACTGGTCTTCAACATGAGCGACATCGCACGCCAGCGGGGCCTTGTGTTCGATATCGACCGCCTATCCGAGCTGCTCGAATCGCCCATTGTGCAGACCGTCGGCACCAAGGGCCAGGGCAGGGATGTCTTGCTGCAAGCCATTGTCGAGACGGCCCGTCGCGGGCGCAGCAGCCGCGTCCACCGTGTCCGCTACGGACACGAAATCGAGGCCGAATTGGAGGGCATCGAGAGCATCCTGAAGGCCGAAGAGCCGGTCCTCGTCGATCACTACACCAGCCGCTGGCTGGCCGTCAAACTCCTGGAAAATGACAAAGCCATCACCTCGCTGGTGCGTTCCGACCACGTCCGCCGGATCGTTGTGGCCGCCATCGCCCGGCTCAGGACACTGTTCGCCGAGGAGCCGGAAATGATATTCGCCGAGCGCCGATACGGCTTCATCTCCGGCGCCTGCCAGGAGGCCATCCGGAACACCGTTGAGTTGCGCCACGACCTCAGCGACACCGTCGATCGAGTCCTGACCCACCGCTACCTCGGCCTGCCCATCTTTCTGCTGTTCATGTACATCGTGTTCTTCCTCACGTTCAAAATCGGCGCCTATCCGATGCGGTGGTTGGAGATGCTCTTCGGCCGGCTGGGGACGACCGTCGCCGCACTATGGCCGGCCGGAGCCGACAGCCTGCCGCGGTCCCTGCTGGTCGATGGGATCATCGGCGGGGTAGGGGGGGTCATCGTCTTTCTGCCCAATATCCTCCTGCTGTTCCTGGCTATCGCCGTCCTTGAAGACACCGGCTACATGGCCCGCGCCGCCTTCGTCATGGACCGAATCATGCACCGCATCGGCCTGCACGGCAAGAGCTTCATCCCCATGCTCATCGGCTTCGGCTGCTCGGTCCCGGCCATCATGGGCACCCGAATCCTGGAGAACCGCCCCAACCGCATCACCACCATCCTCGTCATCCCCCTGATGAGCTGCGGCGCACGGCTGACCATCTATGCGTTGCTGATCCCCGCGTTCTTTCCCCCCGCATGGCGCGGCCCGATGCTCTGGCTGATGTACATCATCGGCATCGTCCTGGGGGTTATCTGCGCCAAGGTCCTGCGCATGACCCTGCTCAAGGGTGAGACCTCGCACTTCGTTATGGAGCTGCCGCCGTATCGCATGCCCACCTTCAAGGCCGTAAGCATCCACATGTGGCATCGCGGCTGGATGTACCTGCGGAAGGCCGGAACCGTGATTCTGGGCATCTCGATTGTGCTCTGGTTCGCCATGAACTTCCCGCGCGTCGCGGCCGAGGACCTTCAGGGTATGGATAATGACCACGCCGCCCAGGTCCGGCTGGAGCGATCGCTGATGGGCCGCATCGGCAGGGCGATGGCCCCGGCCGTCAGGCCGCTGGGATTCGACTGGAAGGTGGGCACCGCCCTGATCGGTGCCATGGCCGCCAAAGAGGTCTTCGTCGCCCAACTCGGCATCATCTACGCCGTCGGCGAGGCCGACGACCACCCCGAAAGCCTCCGTGAAAGGCTACAGCAGGCCTACACCCCCCTCCAGGGCTTCTGTATCATGCTTTTCTGCCTCATCAGCGCCCCGTGCATCGCCACCGTCGCCATGACCCGCCAGGAGACCGGCCGCTGGCGATGGGCCCTCTTCCAGTGGACCGCCCTGACCGCCATGGCATACGTCATCACCCTGATCGTCTACAACATCGGCGCCCTCCTGCTCCACTGACGCCCGGCCATCCCTTCTTCCGTATGGCACACACCGTGCGAGGGTATTGGCGGACTAGGGTGTCAATGGGGCACTGCGAGAAAAGGTGGTCTCATCCATCTACCCCCTCGAATTAGACACCGGAGCGGTCCTGACCCTGGCTACGTTCAACCGGCGGCAGTGGGACTCCCGGCCTTACCGGGATATGCCGCCGCACAAGAACATCGACCGTGAGGGCGTGCTCCCGTGAACGACAGCAAGGCCGCCCTAGTCGCCCATCGTCTGAGCCGGGCCCGAGAAGCCCTCGCCGAAGCCTCTTTGCTGCTCGACGCGAACCACACCAACACCTGTGTGACCCGGCTCTACTACGCATGTTTCTGGCCCAAAGCGATAAATCCCAGGGGCCTGGCGACTGCGTCCCCAGTATCCCATAAGTCCATAGGCTACCGACGGCTCATGATCGTCGCCCGTCGTGTTGCACTTCGCATGTTAATGCGCCACTTATCCTACCATGCCGCCGCCCGCCCGTCAAGCCAAATCCCGCCAGAGGCAGATCCGCGGCCGCAGGCCGCTTCAACCGGCGATCCCGAACCTGCTTCGGGACTAGGAAAGTGGCCGGCTTGCGGAACTCATCCACAACCCGCCAGTCCTTGTCGTAGTAGTACCACCGGGTATTGCCCGCCGTAACATGGTCCAGCTTCTTGACGCGCCGACCGAGCGCATCATACCAGAACTCCACGATATCCGTCTGGCCCCGCGTGATCTTCACAATCCGGTTCTCGTAATCGTATTGGCAACTATACCCCTGGCGCTCGGTGGTCAGGTTCCCGGCCTCGTTGTTACACACTATCGTGTCCATAATCGGTGGCTGACCCTATGAGTCCGGAGCGGTTTCTTGTGCAGACCTTATCTTCTGAATATAGTCGCGAACATCCTCAGTCAAGGCCAGTCGCATGGGATGACTTTTGTCGCCATCCTTGGTATACACGCTGATATATGCCGGCTCCTCGAGTATCGAGAACGGCAGTATGATAGATGCCTCTGGTTCCAAGGCACGGGATAGTGTCGCTATCTCAATCCCATCGGATGTTATCGTGACTTTTCCAGGGAATGCTATTAGCGGGTTGACTGTGGTTATATATTGACGGTCCCCTCCTGATTCGAATATACCCGCGGGAAGAGGTAGCCGGACGACTTTTGCCTCTTCGCCAGCCTGATACGATATCTCGATGCCTGCAGATTCGAACCCCTCTTCCATGTAGTCCAGCATCAGGCAGAAATATCCATAGCCAGTATCTCGATACAACAGGCAGTACACCATGAGCGGCTGTTCCAGCGATCCCTTGCCGTCCAATGTGGTCAGCGCTTTCGCTGTGGCCAAAGCCATATAGTGTTTAACGGGGTTAGAGGCCAAATGCTCCCAGTCAATAACATTCTGTAGTATATACATCAACTGACGTTTCATCAATGCGACACGCGTTCTTGAGGCGCGCGCCTCACTCCGGACATACCATACTCCTCCTGTGAAGAGATTAAGCGTAACCAGCAGAGCGACAGCAAGTCTATATTTTGTAAGGCGGTTCATTCATTTCCGTCCTGATATCGTGCGATCAAAAGAAAGACAATGGCGATGTCGGTAAGCCGTCAGCATTCACTGGTGGCGGCTCGTCTGGTCGATTCCTTGCCGATTGCCGGCAATTCCGATGAGCTGTCCGAATCTGATTCACTTTCTCCGGCCCGGAGGCCATCGGATCAACAGTTCCGAGGTCTGTGCCAGCGTCACATGGATGCCATTTTTGGACCGTCACAAAGCGGTGCGGTCGAGGGCAACCCCACCAAGTAAATGGATTCGATCGGCACAAGATGCTGCAGGGCTGGCATGTCTCATATTCGACAAGTGCCCAGATGTGCCATCCCTGGGCGCATTAACATGCGAAGTGCAACACGCCGCCCTCAATCATGTTCCTGGCCCAAAGCGATAAATCCAGCACTTACAACAACTTATCCTACCACGCCGCCCCCCGCCTGTCAGGTCAAATCCCGCCAGACGCAGACCCGCGGCCGAGGGTCGCTTCAACCGGCGATCCCGAACCCGCTTCGCGACCAACGACCAGCGACCGTCAACCCATCAATCCGTGCGAATCCGTGCAAATCCGTGGTTCCACAATCTGGGCCTGTATCCGAGCCGATAGGACGCCATCGCGATTCGCGCAGGTCCGCGTCAGTCCAGCCTTGCGCTTCTGC
>DSDB01000186.1 GCA_011057845.1 Phycisphaerales bacterium
GGTCCCAGTTGGGCGTTCTCAGCGACCGGATGGAAATGCCCGTGGACTGGCTGCGTCCTCCCTCCTTGAAATCCATCGTCCCATGGTCGATCGTCTTGATGCCCGCCGCCTTCAGATACCTCACACAGCCGCTCAGTTCCTTCAGTCCGCGCGCCGTGCCGTCCGGCGACGCCAACCGGACCTCAAAGGCCACCGCCTTGCCGTCCTTTGACAGTCTCATGTGTGGGATAGCCATACCGGCCGACCCCAGGAGGTCCTGCCCCGCGTCGGTGACGGCTTTGTTCAGTTGCCCGTCCACGACTTCGACGTTCGCATCGGGCAGTTCGACCACCAGCGACAGGGCGTAGCCGCTATCCTGGCCGAAAGGACGGATTCCACGGTCCGAGTCACTGTAGCTGATAAGCTGTACGCCCGCGATACGCACGTGGGAGTCCCCGCTCATTTCCGGGACGGCCGTCTGCGGCGCAGGCACGGGCGCTACGGGCGGGGATACAGGCGCCGCCGCCGGCGGCGCCCCATCGGCGCCGAACAGGGCGGCATACATGGCCGGCGCCGCCTGCCTGGCCGCGGCCACCTCCGCCGCATAGTCGAACTGCGGCGAGGCCTGCTCCTTGAGCACGACCCGCACGGGCTTGCGCTGCCCGAACACCAACTCGTTGAAGGTCAGTTCATCAGGCCCCTGCTGAAGCGGTTGCCTGCCTGCGCGAATCTGGCTGCTGAGCCACTGTTCATCGGCCAGCGTCTTCTCCATCGCCGCAATCACGTCGGTCCCGCGAAGTGTCAACTGCACGCCGCGCGGCCCGATCGCCTTGAAATTCGATATCTGACCGACCTGGCCCGGCAGGTGAAAGGTCCGCTCGATCATGAGATTCCCGAATATCTGCACCATCGTCGGCTTGCGGGAGTTGAACTGCAAGCGTTCGAGCCGTATCCGCTCCTGCAGTTCCTGGTCGGTCAGTTCCACGGCCTGCGGCGGGCCGTCGTTCGGCTCCTGCGGTCCGTGGTGCGCGCATATCGTCATCGCAATCCGGCCGGAGGCGTCCATCCCATAATCCAGTTTCATGCTCTCCCGGAAACTACCCGCCCGAATCTGCAGTTTTGTGATGTCCGGGAAATACGCCGTACCCTTGAACTGAATCTGTCCCTGGTCCGTAAGCCGATACATCGCATCCTTCCACACCGCGATGCCCTCGGAGCCATCCATGATCGTACGGACTTCATCGTAGACCTGCCTCCGCAGGAGGTTCGGATCGCTGCGGACGTTGATCTGCAGCGGCGTATAAAGCACCTCATGGACCACCTTGCCCGATCCGTCCGGATTCAGCACGTATTCGCTCTTCTCCTGGATACAACCGGCCGCCGCGGCCAGCAGAACCGCCGCGGCCCAGCCGATGCTCGATGCCCATCTGTACGACTGCCTGCTCATGGTCGTCACCTCCGGGTTACAGACCTCACGTCAGAATCACATCTCAAGAATCAAAAACGCCACCGACAGGCCCGCGATGACCCACATCACCGGCCGCACATCCTGCCACCGCCCCGACACCACCTTGATCACCACAAACGAAATGAACCCGAACGCCAAGCCCATGCTGATGCTGTAGCTCAGCGCGATCATTACCATGATGATGAACGCCGGGAACGCCTCGTCCAGCCGCAAAAAGTCGATCCGCCGCACTTCCTTCATCATGAACAGACCCACCATGATCAGCGCCGGCGACGTCGCAAAGCCCGGCACCACCGCAATCACCGGCACAAACAGCAGCGCCAGCAGAAAGCACACCCCCGTCACGATCGCCGTCAGACCCGTCCGGCCCCCCTGCTCAATGCCTGCCGCCGATTCAATGTAGGACGTCGTGGTCGAGGTTCCCATCAGCGCCCCGAACATTGTCGCCAGTGCATCGATGCCCAGTAGCCGGTCGAGCCCGCGGATCCGGTTGTTTTCATCGACCATCCCCGCCTGATGGCAACACGCCACCAGCGTTCCCACGCTGTCAAACATATCGATGAACATCAGGCTGAAGATGCTGCCGAACAGGCTCCATTTCAGCGCCCCGACGATATCCAGCTTGAACGCCACCGGCGTGATATCGACGTTTAGCTGGACCCACCGGTGCGGCGGCTCGACATAGCCGGCCAACGCCCCTATGACGGTGGCGACCAGGATCCCAATCAGCAGCGCCCCGCCGACCTTGCGTGCTTCAAAGAACAGCATGACCAACAGCCCCCCCAGGCCGATCAGCATGGGTCCGCTCAGGTGCCCGGCGGAGACCAGTGTCGCATCATTCTTGACGATCACGCCCAGATTCACCAGGCCCATGAAGGTAATGAACAGCCCGATGCCCACGGAAATCGCCGAAATCAGGCTCGCCGGAATCGCCTCCACCAGCAGACGCCGCAGCCCAAGCAGCGTTAATATCAGAAAAAACGCCCCCGACAAGAACACCACCCCCAGGGCCGTCTCCCACGATATCTGTCTGCCCAGGACCAGACTGAATGCAAAAAACGCATTCAACCCCATGCCCGGCGCCATCGCAATCGGCGCCCGGGCGAATACCCCCACGACAATCGTCGCAGCCGCACTGACAATGCACGTCACCGCGACCAGGGCCTGTTTGTCCATTCGCACAATCCCGCCCAGCCCCTCGTCCGGCACGCTCTCCAGACTCAGGATCGACGGATTCACAAAGATGATATACGCCATCGTCAGGAACGTGGTCACTCCCGCGATGACCTCCGTCCGCATCCTCGCGCCGGCCGGCTCCAGCCCTACAGACTGACCATCCATCGTTGACTCCCCTTGCGTATCGAAGTCCTTTTCGCTCACGCGGCTGCCTGCCACGCTGGGTGGCCTCCCTTTGCACGGCAAAGGGATGGCCAAAACACCCAGCACGATCCGACCGTTACAATACCGCCATCGCCGGCCCTTTTCAACCCCCTCGGGCTGCTATTCCACGTCACTTCTCGCAAAGCGAACCAAGCGCCCGACCCTACTCAGCGACAGGCAACACCCACGGGTCCGCCAATCCCGCCTGGGCGCCGTGGCGATGGTACGCCCAACCGTGGTCCCAGTCGGCACGGACACTGTCGCCCGCCAGAACAGGCTCGAAGGCAAAGGCCCCGATGTCCGGCGTCTTGCCCTGTGAACGCGGACGGCCCCAGAAATCCGTTGCCGGGGCATGCTCCACGCTCGGCCAGGGTCGCTCCATGGAGCCATCGCCGTCCGGCTTGCCGTCCGTGGCTACGTAGTACGGTGCCCCAGGCGCCGCAGTAACGGCCGTTACCAGCACGACCAACGCTGCAAACCATTCAACACAACCCCGCCTACCCATTCGAATCTCCTCAGACAAGGTAGCCACGGTACAGGGTCATCAGGCCCCACTGACATAGCCGCCGAACCGGCCGACAATACGGCTGCACATACAGGCAACCTTGACCCATCAGAATCCGGGGACCCGCCCATGTCAAGACATATCACCATCGCCGAGAAACGCATCACCGTCCTGGCCGACGACATCGTCCTGCTGACGGCCCACGGCCGCTACGTGGCGACCACAAAACCCGGCCCGGTGATCGCCGGCGATTTCGCATGGACTTTCGTCTATGCCCGCATTGAGGGCCGCGGAAGGTCGTTCACTCCCACCAATCAACCCCGGCAAATCAGTAGGGAAGGCCCGCCCGGACTCGGCCGGCCACAAATGACAGCCTGTCCTCACTTTGTCCTTGCCCCCGGAACCGCATGGCGTATAATCCCCCGAACGGTATCGCGGCATCGGTGGTCCGAGCACCTGTCAAGAACAGCGAAAGGTCGAGTCTATGCCCAAACTCCCGGATATTCACAAAGTCCTTATCATAGGTTCCGGCCCCATCGTCATCGGCCAGGCATGTGAATTTGACTATTCCGGCACGCAGGCCTGTAAGGCACTTCGCAAGCTCGGCTATCAGATCGTCCTGGTCAACTCCAATCCAGCCACCATCATGACCGACCCCGGCATGGCGGACGTAACTTATATCGAACCGCTCACCGCCGACGCCCTCACCCGTATCATCGAGAAGGAACGCCCCGATGCCCTGCTGCCCAACCTCGGCGGCCAGAGTGGTCTGAATCTCTCCAGCGAATTGCACAAGCTGGGAGTCCTCGACAAGTATGGCGTCCGCGTTATCGGCGTCAATGTCGACGCCATCGAACGCGGCGAAGACCGCATCACGTTCAAGCGGACCATGCAGAGCCTGGGCCTCGACCTGCCCAGGAGCGAGCCCGCTTACACCGTCGAAGAGGCCGAGGCCATCGCCGACAAGCTCGGCTATCCCGTTGTCGTGCGGCCCGCCTACACGATGGGTGGAACCGGCGGAGGCCTCGTATACAACCTGGAAGAGCTGCGAATCGTCGCCCGACGGGGCATCGCCGCCAGTCTCATCGGCCAGATCCTCATCGAGGAATCCGTCCTCGGCTGGGAGGAACTCGAACTGGAAGTCGTCCGCGACGCCAAGAACCAGATGATCACCGTCTGCTTCATTGAGAACGTTGACGCCATGGGCGTGCATACCGGCGATTCCTACTGCACCGCGCCCATGCTGACCATCGACCCGGCCCTCCAGAAGAGACTTCAGCAGTATTCCTATGCCATCGTCGAGGCCATCCAGGTCATCGGCGGCACGAACATCCAGTTCGCCCATGACCCCAAAACCGGCCGGGTCGTTGTCATCGAGATCAACCCCCGAACCAGCCGTTCCTCGGCGCTGGCCTCCAAAGCCACCGGATTTCCGATTGCCCTGGTCTCGGCCAAGCTCGCCGGCGGCATGGTCCTTGATGAGATTCCCTACTGGCGCGACGGGACTCTGGAGAAATACACGCCCTCCGGCGATTACGTCGTCGTCAAATTCGCCCGCTGGGCCTTTGAGAAGTTCCACGGTGTCGAAGACAAGCTCGGCACGCAGATGCGGGCCGTCGGCGAGGTCATGAGTATCGGCAAGACCTACAAGGAGGCCTTTCAGAAGGCCATCCGCTCGCTCGAACAGAACCGCTACGGCCTCGGCTTCGCCAAGGACTTCCATCAGAAGACCCTACCGGAACTGATGGAAATGCTCAATGAACCCAGCAGCGAACGCCAGTTCATCATGTACGAGGCCCTGCGCAAAGGCGCCGATGTAGACGCCCTCTACGAAAAGACCTACATCAAGCCCTGGTTCATTCAGCAGATGAAGGAACTGGTGGAACTCGAAAACGAAATCCTCGCCTGCAAAGGCAGGAGGCTCCCGGATGACCTGCTGACCCGAGCCAAGAAGGACGGCTTCGCCGACCGCTATATCGCTCGGCTGTTGGGCGTTGGCGAAACGGAAATCCGCGCCCGGCGAACCCAACTCGGTGTCGTCGAGGCCTGGCATCCCGTGCCCGTCAGCGGCGCCGAGAACGCGGCCTACTATTACTCCACCTACAACGCCCCAGACGCCGTCGACGTCAGCGGCAAGCGCAAGGTCATGGTCCTCGGCGGCGGGCCCAATCGAATTGGCCAGGGCATCGAGTTCGACTATTGCTGTGTCCATGCCGCGTTTGCCCTTCGGGACATGGGCTACGAGACCGTCATGGTCAACTGCAATCCCGAGACCGTCAGTACCGACTATGACACCAGCGACAAGCTCTACTTCGAGCCGCTGACCGTCGAAGATGTCCTGAGCATCTACCAGAAGGAGAAACCCCTCGGCGTCATCTGCCAGTTCGGCGGCCAGACGCCCCTGAATATCGCCGCCGAACTCGAACAGGCCGGCGTCAAGATACTCGGCACCAGCGTCGACACCATCGACCTGGCCGAAGACCGCGACCGTTTCAACCGGATGATGCGGAAGCTCGGCATCCCCCAGCCCGACTCCGGCATGGCCTCCACCATCGAACAGGCCGTCGCCATTGCCGCCAGGATCGGCTATCCCCTGATGGTCCGCCCGTCCTACGTCCTGGGCGGCCGCGCCATGGAAATCGTTCACGATGAACAGATGCTCCGGGAGTATGTCAAGGCCGCCGTCGATGTCAGCCCCGACCGGCCGCTCCTCATCGACAAGTTCCTTGAGGACGCCATCGAGTGCGAAGCCGATGCCATCAGCGACGGCACGGATGTTTTCGTCCCGACCGTCATGGAGCACATCGAACTGGCCGGCGTCCACTCCGGCGACTCCGCCTGCGTGATCCCCCCCACCACCATCCCTTCCAGGCACATCGACACCATCTGCGAATACACCCGGCGGATCGCCATCGAGATGAAGGTCGTCGGCCTGATGAATATCCAGTACGCCATCGCCAACGACACCGTTTATATCCTCGAAGCCAACCCCCGCGCCTCCCGAACCGTCCCCATCGTCTCCAAGGTCTGCGGCTTCTCCATGGCCCGCATCGCCACCCAACTCATCCTCGGCAAGACACTCAAGAGCCTGAACCTCACCCACAAGAAGATCCTCCATTTTGGCGTCAAGGAAGCCGTCTTCCCCTTCAATATGTTCCCCGAGGTCGATCCGCTGCTGGGCCCGGAAATGCGCTCTACCGGAGAAGTCATGGGATTGGCTGAATCGTTCGGCCTGGCCTTCCTCAAGGCGCAGGAGGCCGCCAAACAGACCCTGCCGTCCCAGGGCACGGTCTTGTTCTCCGTCGCCGGCCCCGACAAGACCAAGGCCCTCGAAGCCGCCCGGCGGTTTGCGGCGATGCAGTTCAGGATCGTCGCCACCGACGGCACGTGCAAGTACTTCAGCGAGCGCGGCGTCCAATGCGAACTCATCAAGAAACTCCAGGAAGGCCGTCCCAACATCGTTGACGCCATTACCAACGGCGAGATTCACCTCGTTATCAACACGCCCATCGGCAAGACCGGCCAGCAGGACGATTCCTACATCCGCAAGACCGCCATCCGATACAGGGTTCCCTATATTACCACCACGGCGGCCGCTCTCGCCGCCGCCCAGGGCATCCAGGAAGGTCGCAAGAGCAAGTGGAAGATCAAGAGTCTCCAGGAATATCACGCCGCTATCAGGTAGGAGCCTCCGGCATGAACGGGAATTCGTCCAATACAGACAATGCGAGAAGCCCGTTATCAAGGAAACACGCGATGAAGCGGTACGTCGCACGATCCCTGCCCGCTCATCCTGGAAGGTTATATTGCTGATATAGCAGAGAACTTGAGGGGAGGCAGGCTTTCATGGGATTATGGGGCTTGAGACTGGTTATGAGGGGTCAGTCTCTGAGGGCCAGGGCGCCGGTGGGACAAGCGGCGGCGCA
>DSDB01000290.1 GCA_011057845.1 Phycisphaerales bacterium
CCCCGATCACCCCGCTCTGCACCAGTTCAACGGCCCGCCGGTAGTTGCCCCCCGCATGAATCTGCGTGCCCATCTGGGTCACCAGGTTCTTCTGTTTGGCCGTTTCCGCCATCACCCTGGCTTCATAGACACTATGCGTCAGCGGCTTCTCACAGTAACAATGCTTGCCCATCTTCATGGCCATCACGCCCGCGACGGCGTGGGTGTGGTCCGGGGTCCCGATCACCACGGCGTCAATTTTGTCGCCCATCTCCTCCAGCATCCGGCGAAAGTCGGTATAGCGTTTGGCCTGCGGGTGCCGCGCGAACATATCGCCGCCCCGCTGCGCATCGACGTCGCACAAGGCCACAATGTTCTCGTGCTGCACCCCCTCGACATTGGCCGCCCCGCGACCGCCGACCCCGATGCCCGCGATGTTCAGCTTCGAGTTCGCAGCCGTGCCGCAAACCAGCCGACTATCCGACAAGATAACCATCCCCGCCGCTCCAAGGGCGGCCCCACGCACAAAACCACGACGAGTCGTCCGATGCTGCATCGAACACGCTCCTTTCTAAAGGCACTTCTCGACACGGATGTTTTGATGCTACGCCGGGCCACATTCTACACCAGCGAGCCGGCCGGCCGCAACCCGCCCTTGACCGCATGCATCGCCAAAGATAGAGTACGGCCGTCTCGTATCGAAAGGATGGACCATGAGAACACGGCCGTTGATCCTCATCATCGCAGGTATCTTACTCGGGCATCCGACAGTGCCCGCCCCGGCGGTGGAGACCGTGCCGGACCTGCGTCTGACGTCCGATGACACGCGTGTCTCTCAATCCTGCCGCATCGTCATCGACCGCGGCGTTGTGATCGAAGACCGTAACAACAATGGTGTCCTACACGTGGCCGCATCGAATATCACGATCGAATTCGCCGGCGGCTCGGTCCTCCGCGGCGGCCCCGACGGTGTGACACCCGATCAGTACACCGGCTATGGAATTCGCATCGACGGGCAGCACAATGTCACCATACGCGGCGCACGAATCAGCGGTTTTTACGCAGGGCTCTGGGCCACCGACGGTGACGGTCTGACCCTCGAAGACATCGACGCCTCCGACAACCGCCGTGCACGGCTGAGGTCCACGCCCCTGGCCGAGGACGGAGCCGACTGGCTCTTTCCACACAACAACGACGACAACGAATGGCTCGTCAACTACGGCGCGGCCCTCTACGTCGAGGACTCCAACAACGTCACCGTCCGCCGATGCACCGTCCGCCACGGCCAGAACGCCCTCTGCCTCGACCGCGTCAACGATTCGCAAGTCTACGACAACGACTTCTCCTTCAACTCCGGCTGGGGCATTGCCCTGTGGCGGTCCAGTCGTAACACCATCACCCGCAACGCCTGCGACTTCTGCGTCCGCGGCTACAGTCACGGCGTCTACAACCGCGGCCAGGACTCGGCGGGCATCCTGATGTTCGAGCAGAACAACGACAACCTCATCGCCGAGAACTCCGCCACCCACGGCGGTGACGGCTTCTTCGGCTTCGCCGGCCGCGAGGCCCTTGGGGAGACCTCGCAGCACCCGCTCGATTGGTACAAAGGACGTGGCAACAGCGGCAACCGGCTGATCGCCAACGATTTCTCCTACGCCCCCGCCCACGGCATCGAGATGACGTTCTCGCATGGCAACGTGTTCTACGGCAACCGGCTCGTCGGCAATGCCATCTGCGGCGTCTGGGGCGGCTATTCACAGGACACCCTCATCGCCCGCAACCACATCGAAGGCAACGGCGAGATGGCCTACGGCCTCGAACGCGGCGGCATCAACATCGAGCACGGCCGGGGCAACCGCATCCTCGCCAATGCCTTCGTCAACAACAAGTGCGGCATCCACCTCTGGTGGGATGAGGAAGGGGACCTGGCCAAGCGACCCTGGGCTCTCGCCAACGGCACGGATTCCAAAGACAATCTCATCACCGGCAACACCTTCAATGGCGATGCCCTAGCGTATCAATTCCGGGGTCCCAGCGAAGTGACTATCGGCCCGAACATCCTCGACAACGTCCGGCAGACCATGCAGGTCGAAGAAACCGTCACCCGTCACGAGACCACCGATCCGGCCGCGCCGATTGAACAGCCGCGATACGGTGCCTTGGGAACGACTCGTCCTGTCGGGGCCCGCGAACACCTCAGAGGCCGACACAACATCATCATGACCGAATGGGGCCCCTGGGACCACGAATCGCCCCTGATCCGTCTATTGCAGGACAAAGGCGACGCCGTCGAATACAGCCTTCACAAGATGCCCCCCAACCCCCGAATCACCCTCCAGGGTCAGGGCGTAACCGGCCGACTTTCCCAGCCCGCGACGGCGGATGCCGCCCGTGTCTACACAGTCTCAACGACCGAACCCGGCCTGCACCCCTACCTGCTTCAGATCGAGACCGATGACTTCAGAGACCGGATCCGGGGCACGCTCAGCCGGATCGATTGGGACGTGACATTCTTCAAATGGACGCCCGATACCGACCCCCGCGAGAACCTTGACGCCTGGCGCGGGCTGGCTCAGGACCCTTCCGCGGTCTCAGTGCGAACCGGACGCCTCGTCTTCAGCTACGGCTATGGCGGCCCCAGCGACCAGGACCTCCCGAAGGCCCTCAAAGACGCAGACCTCGGCGGCGACCGCTTCGGCATGATCGCCAGGGCACATGTGCCTCTGCCCGCAGGCCGATGGGTATTCACTACGCTCAGCGACGATGGCGTCCGGGTGGTCGCCGACGGCCGCACCCTCATCGACAACTGGACCTGGCATGTGCCCGCACGCGACAGCGGAATCCTCGAACTCAACCGCGCCGGGACCGTCGAAATCCTCGTTGAACACTTCGAGATCGACGGGTACGCCGTCATGGAACTGGCCATCTCGCCCGCAATACCCTGACCCCATCCGCCACCGAAGCCCCCCCAGCTTCAGCGGCGTGTGTTGAGACATTGCCGAATACGCGGCCACTGGCGGCGGCCAGATGCCGCCGTGGGCGAGAATCACCCTCGGCTGCGTCCTGCAACGCCTCAGGCGGACTACTCCGCCGCTTGCCGGCCCCCGCCATGCCACAAGCCGGCCAGGGTCCGAACCGTCTTGCCAACGCGGAAGACCACATAGGCCACCCCCGCCAGCAATGCGATGTTCTGTAACCAGTGCGCCATAACTTACCTCTTAGAATGGGTGTGCGTCATCATTTGCGCCCTGCACACACAATTCATACAACGGCCCCGTGAACCGCCCGTCAGAGGCATGTTAAAATTGTGTAAATATGGCGGCGGGCCGACAAAAGAACCGGCCCGGATCCTTTTCCGCCGAACAATCATTGCGTGCCGGCCGATCCGGCGTTATACTCGCTTCCGAACAGCCGCCCGTGCTGGGACGACCGAGAACAACTCATTGGCGGGGACCGATATGGGCCAGGTCAAGATACTGGTTGTCGATGATGAGCAGGACATCTGCGAACTTGTGCAACTGAACCTGATGCGGGAGGGCTACCAGGTCGTCATTTGTGAAACCGGGGAGCAGGCCCTCGAGGTGGCGACCTCGAAACTGCCCGACCTCATCGTCCTGGATCTCATGCTACCGGGCATGGACGGCATGGAGGTGTGCAAGAAACTCAAGGCCAATCCCCGAACCGCGCACATCCCCATTGTCATGCTCACCGCCAAGGGCGAGGAGGCCGACATCGTCGCCGGCCTCGAACTCGGCGCCGACGACTACGTGACCAAGCCCTTCAGCGGCAAAGTTCTCGTCGCCCGCATCCGGCGGCTGCTGCGCCGCACCACCGAAAAAGTCGATGAAACCGCCGTGGTCAAGGTGCACGGCATCGTGATTGACCCGGCCCGCCGTGAGGTCCGCCTGGGCGATACGACCGTCGAACTGACCTTCACCGAGTTCAACATCCTCCATACGCTGGCCCGCCGTCCAGGTCTGGTCTTCACAAGATACCAGATCGTCGATTCCCTGCACGGCAACGACTACGTTGTCACCGACCGGGCCGTCGATGTTCAAATCGTCTCGCTGCGAAAGAAACTCGGCGAGCACGGCAAGCTGATCGAAACCGTTCGCGGCGTCGGATACCGTTTCAAGGACTAAGACCTCCATGACCGGCGGAAAACTCATCTGGCAAATCTACCTTTCCTTCCTTCTCGTAACGATCCTGTCTCTCGTGGCCATCGGGTGGTACGCCACCGGCTCCCTGCGGCCCTTCTACGTCAACGAGATGCGGACCCGGCTGACCACCCTCGCCGGTGTCGCCGGCGAACACGCCAGGCAACTTATGGCCGATCCCAACGACGGCCGTATCGACCTGCTCGCTAAGAGAATCGGCCTCGTCCGCGGTGAGAAGACCCGCTTCACCGTCGTTCGCCCCGATGGAAAGGTCCTCGCCGACTCCGACGAAGACCCCAATGCCATGAAGAACCACGCCGACAGGCGTGAGATCCAAGACGCCCTCAGAGAGGGCCTCGGCTGGTCCCTTCGTTTGAGCGATACCCTGGGTAAGAACATGATGTATGTGGCGGTCCCCATCCGGCAGGACGACCAGGTGGTCGCCGTCGTCCGCGCCGCCGTCGACGCCACCGCCATCGACCGGGCAATCGCCGATGTGTATGGGGGGATCATCCGGGTCGGGTTGGCCGTCGCGCTGGCCGCCGCCGGGATGAGCCTGCTGGTCTCCAGGCGAATCACGCGGCCCATCGTGGCCATGGAGCACGCCGCCAGGAAGTTCGCCGCCGGCCGCCTTGATCAGCGGGCCCCCATCCCCAATACCGTCGAGCTGGCGCAACTGGCCCGCACGCTCAATACCATGGCCCAGCATCTCGACGAGAGGATACGAACCGTCACCCAGCAACGCAACGAAGTCGAGGCCATCCTCACCAGCATGGTCGAGGGGGTCCTTGCCGTCGACACTCAGGGCCGCGTCGTCAGCGTCAATCGAGCCGCCGCCCAACTGCTGGACATCGACCCGGCCGCCGCCCAGGGCCGCAACATCGAAGAACTGGTCCGAAACGCCGATCTGAGGGACTTCGTGACCCGGACCCTCGCCGATAAGGGCCCTGTGGAGACCGATATTGCCCTGCCCGTCAACGGGGGTCGTTTCTTCCAGATTCACGGAGCGCGCCTGACCGACACCCGCGGCGATGCGGCCGGCGCCGTCATCGTGCTCAACGACACGACGCGGATACGCCGCCTCGAAAACGTCCGGAGGGATTTCGTCGCCAATGTGTCCCACGAACTGCGGACGCCCGTTACCTCCATTCAGGGCTTCGTCGAGGCCCTTATGGACGGCGGAATCAAGGATGCCGAACAGGCGGGCCGCTACCTGTCCATCATCGCCCGCCACGCCGACCGGCTCAACGCCATTATCGAAGACCTTCTCAGTCTCTCACGCCTCGAAGAAGAACAACAGCACCGCAGCATCGCCTTTGAAAGCGCCCCACTCAGACCCGTCCTTGAGTCCGCCATCGAAATGGCCGCTCCCAAGGCCGCCGACAAGAATATGCGCGTCGGACTGAATTGCGATGAGAGCCTCCGCGCCAAGATCAATACGCCCTTGCTGGAACAGGCCCTGCTCAACCTGCTTGACAACGCCATCAAGTACAGCGATCGAGGAGCTGAAATCAACGTCTCGGCGGCCAGGCAGGCCGGCGAAATCGCTATCGCCGTCAAGGACACCGGCTGCGGCATCGGCCGCGATCATCTCGATAGAATTTTCGAGCGTTTCTACGTCGTCGACAAGAGCCGAAGCCGGCGGCTCGGCGGAACCGGTCTGGGGCTGGCCATCGTCAAGCACATCGCACTGGCCCACGGCGGCCGCGTCACCGTCGACAGCACCCCCAACGCCGGAAGCACCTTCACGCTCTGGCTGCCCGCGGCTTCCGCATAGGACATCGTGTCACTTTTCCTCATTCTCCAGGTCCTTCAGCCAGCCCAGGATTCTCTCTTCGATGCGGTCCCTGAGACGGCGGAACTGCTGCCGCCTCTCATCGTCGGTCCCCTGGAAGTACGCAGGATCGTCAAAGGGCCAGAAGAGACGTTTTCCGACAGAGGGCCAGAGTTTCGGGCAACTCTCATTGGCTCCGGCGCAGACGATAATGAGATAGTGTACGAAGAACTGGCCCAGGTACACGCGCACGCCCTTGGCATACTGGCCATGAAGGTCCAGGGCGACCTCGGCCATCACCTGGCGGGTCATGGGGTGGATTTCCGCAGGGTCCAGACCGGCGCTGTAGATGTCAAACCGGTCGCCGGCGTGCTTTTTGAGAAACGCTTCGGCCATCTGGCTTCGGCAGCTATTGGTGGTGCAGAGGAACAGGACGGTCTTTTTGTCGGTCATGGCTGTACACCCGTACTGACACACTTCGATCCGGTGCTATTGATAGAGGGCCTCTGTGAAGACTCCGTGAAATTGCCGTTAGAATCGCGCTAATACTCCCCCAACCCGAATATCACACGCCATCAACACGCGGCGTGCGCAGCGCCATGCGGACTCGTACCGCTGGACCACGGGGATTTCGAGCACAACCACCGAGCCTGACACCCCCAGCCGCGGTGCGCGCATGGATTGATCATGGGCGGATATAGGACTAAGACGGGCCTAATTATACATTAGCACAGAGTTAATACACATCTAAATGCCCTCTAATATCGCACCCATATCATCCGCCTGTAAACAAACAACCCGTATCAACACACGATTCCTTTGGAGGCGTACACATGAAGAACCTGGCCAAGACCAAAGTGCTACTCCTGATCGTTGTGCTGACGGTCGCCTGTTGCCCGCCCAGGGCGTCGGCCGGCGAATCTGACGAGATACAGTTGCTCAGGGAGCAACTCGAAACACAAGCCAGACTCCTGCACGAGATGCAGGAGCGCCTGGCCCAGCTTGAGGCCCGTCAGGAGAGCAAGGAGAAGTCGCTGACCGAGAAAATCGAAGAAGTCGAGCAGAAAGCCGACAAGGCCGAGGCCGCCGTCGCCGCCGCGCCGACCGGCCCCAAAGCCACCTGGCCCGACCGTATCAGCCTCTCCGGCGATTTCCGCTACCGCCATGAGAGCATCGACGCCGAGAGAAACGCCAACGGCGGCGTTGACTGGCGGGATGGACGCAGCCGACACCGCATCCGCGCCCGCGCCATGATCAGCGCCATCGTCAACGATGAGTGGGACGCCATCATCCGCCTGGCGACCGGCCAGCGGGAG
>DSDB01000179.1 GCA_011057845.1 Phycisphaerales bacterium
CCGCCAACTGCTCGGGATTCATCTTCGCCCGGCTTTTCGGGTCGCCCACCAGGCCCTTCCAGCCGGTCAGGTCCGTCCCGTTGAACAGCGCCGTGAACCCCTCCGGCGGCACATTCAGCGGCCGTTCCTGGCCGCCGACACCCCCCCCGACGATACACATTACGAATAAGACCAGTCCAATCCGATCCACCCAAGCCATCTTCACAGTTGTACCCTTCCAAAGACCGATCCGTTGCAACACAACAACCCTGACGAACCGCGAATCACGTCTCACGTCTGGCCGCGCAACATCCATGAAGTCTACGACCACGAACCGCCGACTGCTCAGTCTATTCAAATCTTCACTGCCGTGTCAACCGCCCCTAAGTCTCCCGCAGGCCCGATATACGCGGGCCGCTCCCGCAGAACCAGCACGCGACAAGCCAACTCGAAGAAGCCCGCCTTCGCGATCGCGTCGTTGTAGTCTTTGCCCAACACGACCTGCCCGTGGTTGCGCAGTATCACCAGATCATGTTCGTGCGCCGCCGCCACAACGGCATCCGCCAGTTCCCTGGACCCCGGCCGCAGATATTCCACCACCCCCACCGGCCCGATGTAATACGGCACTTCCGGGATCACGTCGAACCGTTCGGGCAGTTGCACCCCGCACGCCAGCACCGTGGCATACGGACTCTGAAAATGAAGGACGACATTCACATCCTCCCGGCCCCGCAGAATACCCAGATGAATCCCGGTCTCCACCGTAGGTTTCACGCCATTGACACTCCGCGCATCGGCCAACGTACAGACGGCCACCTGTTCGCTGCGAATCTCCCCAAGCCATGCCCCGCTCGCCGACAGCGCCACGTACCCGTTGCCCAGCCGGCACGACATGTTCCCGCTGCTGTACCCCAGCAACCCGAATCGGCCGGCCCGATGGCAGGCGGCCACAAATGCACTCGTCTTTTCACACAGCGAATCAAGCATAGTCCAAACATAGCATAGCCGAAGCCAACAATCAAATGCCCTGTTGTGGGCGCGACGGGAACCCTGTGGGTCCTCTGGCGGTCCATTGACAGGGGGCCGGACGGGCCACTATACTCGCCGCCGGTGTTTGAACGGACTTGCTACGACCGGCCGGGCCTTTATGGGGCTCAGTGTAACGGATTGCGAAAGACAGGCGGATGGCGGTTTTGGTGGGCATTGATGAAGCCGGATATGGGCCGCTGCTTGGGCCGCTGGTGGTCTCGTCGTGCGCGTTTTTCATGCCCGATGAGATGGTCGCCGCGGACCTGTGGGACCTGCTGAAGAAAAGCGTCTCGAAGCATAAACGCCCGCTGGGTGGGCGGCTGCTCATCACCGACAGCAAGAAGGCCTACACGAATTCATCGGGAGTAAGGCACCTGCGGCGAGCCACGCTGGCCATGTTACGGTGCCTGGGCATCGAGGTCGCAACCATCGGGCAACTGCTGACGGCGCTGTGTCCGGATGCGCTGCAACGACTGGCCGCCTATGCCTGGCACGGGGGCATCGACACCGTCGAACTGGACGCCGACACCGCCGATATCGCTATCGCCGCGAAGGTATTCGCCGAGGACCTGGCCCGACATGGCATGCGGGCGGCGGGCCTGCGGAGCTGTTGCCTGGACGTGGCCTATTACAACCGCATGGTGGACAATGTCCGCAACAAGGCCGAAGTCCTCTTCAGCCAGACCTGCGCACTGATCCAGGCGGCCCTGGAGACCGCCGGAGAGCAGATGCTGCAAGTCGTGATTGACCGCCAGGGTGGACGGGTGCATTATCGCCGCACGCTGCTGCGCATGTTTCCGCAGATGGAGCTGACAATCCTGAAGGAGAGTCCGCGGACGAGCAGCTATGAATTGCGGGACAGCCGGCGGCGGATGCGGCTGCACTTCGCGGTCGGCGCCGACGATGGGTATCTGCCCGTCTCGCTGGCGTCCATGTGCAGCAAGTATCTGCGGGAGACCCTGATGGGGTGTTTGAACCGGTACTTCTCGCAATTCGGCGTCGATATCAAGCCGACGGCCGGTTACTGGGAGGACGGACTGCGGTTCGTCAACGACCTCAAGACGCGCCTGCCTCACGTGGCCTACGACCCGAATCAACTGATACGCAGCCGCTAAATGAAGCGGCATGTCACGGGCGGGTGAAGTTACGTTCGGACGGCGTTGAGAGCCTCCAGGGCGGCGGCCCGGTCAGCGGCCAGTTCGAAGGCGCCCAGCAGTCCCGCGATTCGGAAGATGCAACGGGTGGTGACCGCAACATTGGTGAAGATCAAACGCCATCCGGCGTCGGTGATGAGTTTGCTGAGGATGAGCAGGTTGCTGATGCCCGCGGAACTGAGGATATCGACGTGGCTGAAATCGACGATGACGTGGCGCGCGCCGTGGGTGCTGAGGACGTCATTGAGGCCGGCCAACTCCCGGCACAGCCTCGGTTCACGCGGCAAAGTCACTATCAGCACATCATCCGACCAACTCTGTATAGCCATGGGGTACCTTCCTGTGACTTCAGTGAAGCCGATCAAAGCCTTATCGGACGTATTGCCGCACCGTAGCGTCGTCCGTACTTAAAGTATACGCCGGGATCATGGGATACAAAAACATCGGACGATGTGAAATCCGCGAAACCCGGGGGTCCGGCCGATGGCCTGCGGCGGCGCCGCGGACGGCCGATGGGTCCGGCGACCCGCGGCAATAAAAGAGGCGGGGTATTATGGGAGTTGTATGCAACACCCTGGCTATAGCAATTCGCTCCAGGGCAAGTCAAGGTCTTGACCGCCCTCGATGGTCAAAACAGACAACGGCTGCCGGGATCGGCTCTCTCGGCACTATTCTCCTGGCCGGGGCATTGTCGACGCTCTGACCAGGGCAGCCAGTTCCTCGCCTGCACTGTTGTATGGGCCGGCCAATCGTCTCTCGGCCTGCGGGCCGCCTGCAATGCCGTGGCCTGCTCGCATGTCCGAGGGGCGCCGGACATGCGCGTAGGCCCGGGTCGTGTTGCGACCGCGTGGACCGCTGATCCGAGAACGTCCCGGCGCGGCCGCAGCCGCACCATATCCACCGCCCAAGTACCCCGCCCCCCGATAACCACCATAACCGTATCCGCCGACAGAGTTCCCGTAACCCCCGTAGCCGCCCGCGGGGTTGCCGTAACCGCCGTATCCACCGCCCTGATTGCCGAACATGCCCAGCCCCAGGCCCAGCCCGCCGAATCCCCCAAGACCCCCGAAGCCCGGCTGGGCGTAACTGGGCGCGGCCACCAGGTCGCTGATATCGTAGATCCGAGTGTACATACGGGTCGGCAGGTTGGCGGGCGTACCGACAATGACGACCCCGCCTTCAACGGTATACCCCAATCCATAGGGGCCCGCGGCAACCGCTCGCAGAACCAGATCCAGCCCGGCCCCGGCGGTGATGCCGCTGACGCCCTGCATGGCGATTTCGCTGTTCTCGGTAATCAGCGTATTGGCCGTGATATCTCGCCAGAGCACCACGATGTTCAGGCGGGGCGTCGTGGAATCCCGGATGATCTCGATGGCCTGGCGCAGGGGCGTGTTCATGTGAAGGTCGGACAGGTCCACCACCTGTTCGAGCTGTTTCCATGCGTCGGGGCGCCGCGGGGCGGCGTCTGCACCGACCGGGCCCGGAACACAGAGCATGAAACCCGCGGCCGATGCAATGGCAAGACCAAACATTCTCATCTGTCGTACCCCCGAAAAGCGGTTCACGATGCTCCCGGTCGATCAGGTGGATACTATCATTGGGCGTGAGATTTGTCAATAACAAAGGCGCAAAAATACCCCATCCCGCACCGGTCCTATTTCGGGGCCGGGTCCGGCGTCTTCGGACTGCCTTGCTTCTGCAACTCCAGCAACAGTTCGATCTGGCGGTGTTCTTCCTTGATCATTCGGTCGAGGGTCTCTTCCGTGGCCGGATCGCGGGCGAAGTCCTTCAGACCGTTGTAAAAGATGATGATCTCATTCGAACGGCGTATGGCGTCGCGGATGACCTCGGCGCGGCTTTCCTTGCCGGTCATCGCCGCGTGGGAGCCGGGCGGACCGGAGTGCCACGTGAGCCCGGCCATGACATGGGGGTTCGACAGCACGTAGTTGTTCGGGTCGAACGTGCCGAATTCGCCGGTCTTCTCCGAGAAACGCTTCCTCATCCGGGCCCAGAGCTTCTGATGCTTGGCCTTCCAGTTGGCGAGCTTGTAGTAGACATCCTTGCAGGCGGGGTCCTTGAAGAGATCCAGGGTCTTGAGATAGAACCGGGCTCCGCGGGTCTCGAGTCTCTCGGCTATTTCGAGTACTTCGAAGACATTGAATTTCGTCTCCATCGGGGCACCCCTTGAGCAGATTGTTCCCGCCGATACGCACCACCATCGGTCGGCCTTCTGACGGCCGCTACGGTCCTTCCTGGTCGGTCTTTTCAAGCTCGGCTAGACTATACTACCACGGATTCGGCCGAGAATCAAGCAAAAACACCGTCTCAACCGCTTTCTATACGAGATTCACCCGTCGTGGTTTAGTCGTTCAGCCAATTTTGAGCACCGACGCGGCACGGATAGCGCCATGCTTGACCGGCTCCGGGGGCTCATGGGCCTGTTCCATGCCGTCGTGTGAGGGTTTCTTCAAAGACACGGTAACTGTCGGCCCCATAGAGGCAAAACACAATCCGTCGCAGCGTCGTGGGCCCTCGCAGGTGTTCCATGGCGGCCCGGAGCATGATTTGGGCACAACGGTCGATGGGAAATCGGTATATCCCCGCACTGACGGCCGGAAATGCGATACTGGTCAGCCCTCGTTCGTCGGCCAGACGCAGGGCGCTGACCGTCGCCCCTCGGAGTTTCTCGTCTTCGTTACCCTCGCCCATCCGCGGGCCGACCGTGTGGATGACGTGCCGGGCCTTGAGTTTGCCGCCCGTGGTGATAGCCGCCGTGCCCACGCCGATGGGCGCCAGACGGTTGGACTCGGCCTGGATGGCGGGTCCGCCCTTGCGACTGATGACCCCGGCCACCCCTCCGCCATGCACCAGATGGGTGTTGGCGGCGTTGACGATGGCGTCCGTGTCCAACTCGGTGATGTCGCCCTCGACGAGCTCCAGCGTCCGACCTTCGATGTCGACCCTCATGGCCGGCCTCCTGACTCCACGGCGGTCCATGCTATCTCATCAAAAGGCGTGATCCGGGGGCTCTCAACTGAAGCTGGAGCGGACTGTGACGCTTCGGCCGACGCGGCGTTTGCGGCTGTGCAGTTTACGGCCCTTTCCCGTGCGCTGCCTGGCCAGGAAACCCTGCTTTCGTGCCCTCTTGATCTTGCTCTTACGATGGTTCTGCATGTGTATGGACTCTCAACTACTTATCGCATTTTCTTATGAAGTCCGCCCCGGGTCCGCCCTGCCATACGGTCCAGCCCGGATAACTACAGGCGGCGGCCGGATTCGAACCGGCGAATAACGGTTTTGCAAACCGTCGCCTTAGGCCACTTGGCTACGCCGCCTAAAGTATTTTGAATAAAGCACTTACATCAAATCGGCCGTGGGAGGGACCCCGACCGGAAGCAAGACACATCCTTACAGTCCCGCCTACTTTACACCCGACAGGCCAATACTGCAAGCAAATACCGGCGGGCAGCGATCAGGGATCCTTTCTTGTTGTGCGCTGCGCCGGGTCAGGTATCGCGGGGGAAATGTCAAACGTCTCGTTGTCCAGGTCGATTGTGACGGTCGTACCGTCGGCGAACGTCGTGCGTTGTCGGCGAAACGACTTGTCGAGGAATTCGTGGTTCGTCATCTCCAGAAGCCCGACGCGAGCGTTCAGGGCGCACATCGTCCGCACCTGTCTGAGTTCCTCATCTGTGCCTTGCAGCGACAGATACGGCTTGCCGGCATGGGCCAGGCCATGTAGATAGCCGAGGTCCGTCTCCGGGATGCCCCAGGCGCCCTTGTCCAACGACCAGGGCAGCAAGAGGGCGTCGTGGTAGACAAGGCTGAACAACGGCGTCGGGATGCCCATGGCCGGTCCCCGGCCCGGGTCCGGGTCCAGTGCAAAGGGCCCGTGATGCACCAGGTCGATATGGGGGATGGCCCAATCGGCCGGCTCCTCGGAACTGACGACCCCTCCGGTCGAGCGGATGAAGTCCAGGCACAGGCCGCGGTACTTGAGGCAATCGGCGCGGGTGGCCGTGTGCAGGGTCATTTGCAGGTCGGAGGGGTTGAACTGCAAGCGGTTCACGCGCCCGCGAAGGGTCCAGTGGTCGTCCTCCTTCACGACGCGGATGGCGGCCGTGTTGTCGGTTGTGTTCGCGACGGCGGCCGACAGGCAGAGCGAAATGACCCACGGCAGCAGGGTCCGGGCGAGCTGGATCATCGGTTGGCTTATGTGCATGTCTGTGTTTCGCATCATCGTTGTCGGACCTTTCCGGTAGTCGCCGTCGGTCAGGTTGGCGATATTCGGGCAGCATCGTGGGCAACGGCTTTGTGCGGGCCACCGTGCCTGGGTCAGCGGTCGCCGCCGTTGCCGGGGGCGGCGGGTCCGGGGTCCGGGGTCGGGATGTCGCGCAGCCAGTTCATGGACAGGAGATGGAAGTCGGCGAAGTCCACTCTGCAATCGCCGTTGATGTCACCGGCCATGATGGTTTCGCAGGGTGGGGCGTTGAAGTAGGATTTGCTTGCCTCAATCGTGCCGCCGTAGACGCCCATGTTGATTCGCCCGCCGTTGGGGAAGGGCTCGTGGCCGATGGGCGTCATCGGGTCTCCGGCGTCGATACAGGGGCTGGTCACGTCGTCGATGACCCAGGATTGCATCGCGGGGTCCCAGCGGCCGGCCTGGGATTTGAGGTGGTAGTCGCCATCGACCCAGAAATCGTCATGGAGATTATCCGGCGTGCCATTGTCATCCCAGTAGCCGGCATCAACAAAGCACGGGTCGGCAGCAGTGGAATAGACGCTGATCACGGAGGAGCCATCGGGGGTGGCAATCGCGCGTCGCACGGCGGAGTAACGAACGACAGCAGTCGATGGCTCCCTCAGGAAGTCGCCGGTAAGATACAGGTCGTGGTTCTTGCCGCCCCGGGTATCGTGCCGGAGGCGGAAGGAGGATTGACCCGTGAAGGGTTCGGCGGCGGGGTAGGTGGATTGGCCCGCCAGGGGGCCTTCGGCGATCTTGTAGCCCGGATTGGCCCGCAGCCAGAGGACGACCTGTCCGGAGAAGGGCTGGCCG
>DSDB01000353.1 GCA_011057845.1 Phycisphaerales bacterium
GACGTTGCCCGGTATCACCAGCACATTGTCCTTGATGGCCTTCTCCACGAATGCCGTTGCCCTATCCCCCGGCGCCCGCACAAACGCATAGAACGCCCCGCCCGGCCGCACGACATCGAACGCCTCCGCCAACCCGTCGCACAGCAGGTCGCGCTTGCGCCGGTACGCCTCCACGTACCCGCCGACCTCGCAATCCATCGCCGCCACGGCCGCCCGCTGAAACGGCGTCGGCGCACAGACGAACGTATACTGCTGCAGCTTCGTCATCGCCTCGATGACCGCCTCCATCGGCCCGCGCCCGGCCGCGTAACCCAACCGCCATCCCGTCATCCCGTAGCTCTTGCCGAACCCCCCCAGCACCAGCGACCGCTCGTAGAACCGCCCCACACTCGCACAGGGCCCCTCATAGCAGAACCTCTCATAGATCTCATCCGTCAGGATGGGTATGCCGTGCCTCTCCGCAATCTCCGCCACCGCCCGTAATTCCTGCTCCGTGTAGACGGCCCCCGTCGGATTGTTCGGCGAATTGACGATGATCAGCTTCGTCCTGTCCGTCACCGCTGCCGCAATGGCCTCTACCGGCAGCCGAAACGTCGGATAGCTGCTCACAAAGACGCACTTGCCCCCCAGCATCCGCACTACATACTTGTAGATAACAAAGTATGGGTCCGGGATAATCACCTCATCGCCCGGGTTGATCATCGCCATGAACGCCAGCAGCAACCCGCCACTGACCCCCGACGTAACCACCACCGCCGGCTCACCCCACCCGTAATCCTCCCGCATCCGCCCCTTGAGCCTCTCCAACAGCTGCTCATCCCCGGCCGTCTGGGAGTAGCGGTTGGCCCCCTGCCGAATGGCCGCAATGGCCGCCTCTTTCAGTTCTTCGGGCACATCGAAGTCCGGTTGCCCGATCGAGAAGTTCACCGGGTTATCCAACTGCGCCGCCAGCGCAAAGACCTTCCGTATCCCACTGGCATCCACCAACCCCACCCGATCAGAAAGCAATTCCTTCTTCATGGTGTTTCCCCACACATTTCACTTCTCTACCATCAGCAGAAGTTCGCTACTCGAACTCCACGGCCCGGACGCTGAAGCAGTCCTGCCCGGAGAACACCAGATAGCACTTTTGCCCATCGCGGCTCATCCACTTGGTGGGCAGGCAACTGCTTTCGCCGGGTCCTACATCCCACGTCTCATTGTAGTAGACCGTCGTCCACGGGCCCCACGGTTCGGCCGCGTCGAAGATCGCAATCCCGCCCTCCAATCGCGCATCCTCTTTCGCATAAAGGGTTTGACACCACAAGTACCGCCTCAATCCCGCGTTGAAACTCACGCTGTTGCGATAGCACCGCCCGGGATTGACCAGCACCGCCCCGCGGTCCCGTACATCCGCCGTCCACAGGGGTCTCCCATCCGCATCCAGCCCTTTGAAGAACTCGTAAGCCACCCTCTCAGTGATTCTATCCTTCTCCACCCGCGCCATTACCATCCGATCCGCGGGAGTATACGCGCTGTCGCTGTCATGCGAATAGACATACACATACCCATCTCTGGCCCCGGCATAGTTCTTACCGAAGTTCAAGAACGTCGGCGCCCCGAAGCTCTCCTCGAACCGCCAATCGCTCCAGGTCCACGTCTTGCCCCGGTCCCGCGACCACGCGACCTGCGAATTGCCGGCATTGCGCGCCAGCATGTACAGCACGCCATCGACCATCAGCATCCCGCTGGCCTTGACCCCGGCCGCCCCCTGCCCGAGCCGCTCGCCTGTTTCGCTGCGGATGTTCTCCCCAGCAAAATCGGCTCCATCGCCGCTGACCCGGCACAGGCCCAGGCTCAGTTTCTTGTCAACCTTCGGCTCGAACCCCCACCCGTCCCCATAGGCCGTATACAGCCAGTCGTCATCCCCCCACGTCATCGGCCAATTATCCGCCCCCTCGGCCTTGCGGACGATACTCCCGGTCGCCGCCCATCGCGCCTCCTTGATGGCCTGGCTGCGAGGATACGGCGTCCATCCCCTCTGCCCCAACACCACAGACTGTACTATAGGTCCGATAAAAGGCTCGATGGCGGAGTATGCCGAATCCCGCCCCTTGTTCAGGCTCTTACCCGCCCGCGCGGCGACGATATCCAGGCTGGGAATGACCACGATCAGGCTGTCATACAGTCCCCACGACCAGTAGGCATCTCTTGGTACGCCAGCCATCTGGCCATCACTGTTATTCCACCACAGCAGCCCATAGTGCTCCGAGGCGTTGAAGTAGCTCTCCGGCCGGACCACCTTGAGCCCCCG
This sequence comes from Phycisphaerales bacterium, assembly GCA_011057845.1. Classification (GTDB taxonomy): domain Bacteria; phylum Planctomycetota; class Phycisphaerae; order Sedimentisphaerales; family Anaerobacaceae; genus UBA2266. Next base: position 2,294 of record DSDB01000353.1, read on the forward strand.
GACTTCCTTCGGTGTTACCCTGGCAGCATCGACAAACCACGAAGGTATGATCTGCTGCCGGCCCCATCGGCCGCCCCGCAGATACAAATACCCTATCCTTGCCATAGCACCTACATTCGCACTGATTCCCGACCCGAACTCACGTCGCATTACCCCGTTTATCTGTTTTTCCCGGTAGGAGTTGGCTCGCCAAGTCAGGTCCTGACGCCCGATGCCGATAGGACCGAAGACCCGTTCGAACATCAACTCATCCAGATCCCGCCCATAAACCAGAGTAACGCACTCCGCCAGCCAGTTGGGGCCCCCATCGCTGTACGACCACTGGGTTCCCGGCTCGAAGAGTAGCTCCGTGTACCCCCCTGCCTTGTCGAAACCGGCGGTCTGGGTCGCCAAGTGAAAGAGGGTGATCTTGTCGAGCCACTGCCTGCTGAGACCCGCTGGCTCGGCCCCCAGTTGCGGATGGTACATCCGAGCCCGGTCATGGAGGCTTGCGAACTTGCCATCAGCCAGGGCCAATCCAACGGCCGTAACCCCAATCGCCTTGGTGGACGACTTGAGGTCATATCGTTGCTGCTGGTCGCCCCAGGTCATTACGCACCGACCTTGCCTGATCACCATCCCCGAACCGCCCCCGCTCATCGCGAAATCCCTCGCCTTGGCCAGGCAAGCGGCATCCATCCCCACATCCTCCGGTGCCGCCTGCTCCCAAGTCTGCCCCGGCCAGATCGGTTGTCCTCGCCCAAGACAATCTACCGACATTACCCAAATCCCCCACAGTACCAGCAGAACGGCTCTTGCAGTCAATGTCCGGCACTCCATAACCGGTCCCCTTTCGCTGCGCATGGAAAAAGCCGCCCGCTGGCTCTATGCACAGCCGGGCGGCTGTGTCTTCACGGTCACCCCCCTGTGCCGGGGCTACTTGGCGGCGGGAGCGGGCGGTGCTGCGGCCGCGGCTTCGCCCTCAGGCTTATCTTCCTTGACCTTCTTGCCGGCGTGCACCTTGCGATGGGCCACTTTCGGAAGCCCCAACGGGGTTCCGCCCTCGGTCCAGCGATCCTCGTCCTTGAGCACCTCAACGCGCTCGGCCCGACTGAGGACATTGCGATGCCGGGACAGGGCCCCCTTAACCTTTAACGAACGATCCACACTCATCGATACAGACTCCTGAACTAATCATCCAGTTTCATGCCGTAGGCATCGCTGAAAAGCCTCGGCGCAAAGCTCTCAAAACCTTCCGGGGCCTTATAGCCGGCGCCAATCTCGATGATCCTGGCGCGAGCCGCGTAGCCATCGGAACCGGGTTTGCCCGGGTTATCATACTTATTCGTCGTCACCAGATAGTACCTGTCGCGGATCTTGCGAATCTCCGTCGCGATCCCTTTCGACGCAAAGTACTGCTGAACCGGCACAAGGTCCTCCTTGCGCGGGAACGTCTGAATAACAATCCGATTCGAACCTGTCGATGCCACAGCCGCCGTTGTCGCCGAACCGGCCACGTCGGAAACGGTTGGCCCTGCGGCCGTAACAGGCTCCATCGGCCTGACCGGCTGCGGTCCCACAGCGCCTGTTGGGGTATCCTGGACCCCGGCGACGCCCGCAGCGCCACCTGTTCGTCGGGAATCGCCCGCGGCATCCGGTGGACGACTTACGCCGGATCGCTGACCCAGGCGGTACGACCCGACCACAGCCAAAACCAGCACCAAAACGACCGCCACGGCCGCCTGATACGGCACCGAGAACTCAATACGACCGGCATGGACCTGGACAGCACGCGGTCTCTTGCGCCAGCGGACACCGCCGTGTCCGGCGGCGGCCTCGATCTCGGTCTTGACGAGCTGGTCTTCGGGCTCGTGTTCGACCGTCGGCTCCGTCTCGACGTTCACCGTCGGCTCGGGCGCCTGTTCCGCCGGCTGGGGCGGCGAAGGCTCCACCTCGGCTTTCGCCGGTTCAGGCTCCGGGTGCAGCGGCTCGACCTTCGCGCCGGCCGGCTGCATCTTGCTCTTGCCGATAACCTCGTACAATGCCTTTTTGCCGCGATTCCGAGCCATAAGAGCACACCCACAGACCACGCCGTTCGTAATGCGCTATGATCCTACACCACCCGCGCCACAACCGCAAGCAAAAACCACTGGAAAAGTAACTTAAATCATACTCGATTCGCCGGGCACATCCAACACAATCTGCGAACCGGGCCGACTTTCCGCCCGGAACCGTCCCGGCTCGCGTGTGCCCCACGGCCGCCGATGCCCAACCGGCCTTCCTTGGGTCACACCCGGGGGCACGGCAATCAAATTTTCGCTTGACAACCCCGGCCCGTTCAACTATTAAGCTGTGTTTTAGCATTTTCCGTGGGCTATCAGTCTACACCAATTTTCTGGAACAGGACCGTCATGCTACCAACAAAGAAAACCAGCAAGAGCCGTACCCGTACACGCCGGGCTCATCACAGGGTCAAGCCCGTCAACTACGCGATCTGTAAAAAGTGCGGCCAGGCCAAGCTGCCTCATGCCGCCTGTCGCAACTGCGGCTACGTCAACCCCAACATCACCCTCGACCTGAGCAAGGACGAAAGCTGACACTATGCGCATCGCAATTGACGCCATGGGTGGCGACAATGCACCCGACGAAATCATCGCCGGGGCGATCGAAGCTGTCGATTTGCTGGCGCCGGAAGACCGCCTCATTCTTGTGGGTATCGAGGACGTTATCGGCGCGCAGGTGTCCGCCAAGGCCCGCTACAGAGACGTCATCAGCATCGTCCACGCCCCGGAGAACATCGGCATGGACGAGACGCCCATCGACAGTCTCCGAAGAAAGCCCAAAAGCTCCATCGCCGTGGCCGCCAAGCTCGTCAAGCGGGACCAGGCCGACGCCGTCATTTCCGCGGGCAACACCGGCGCCTGCGTCGCGGCCTTTCAGATGCGGATGCGCAACCTCGAGGGTGTCAACAGGCCTGGAATCGCCGTCGTCTTTCCCTCGATGCACGGTCCGATCACCATCTGCGACGTCGGCGCCAACATCGCCTGCAAGCCCATCAACCTCTATCAGTACGCTATCATGGCGCGCTCCTATTCCAAGCATGTGCTCGGCATCGAGAATCCCCGCGTTGGCCTGCTGAGCATCGGCCAGGAAGACGCCAAGGGCAACGAAATCGTCAAGAAGACCCGCGAACTCATGCGAGCCGACAAGAAAATCAACTTCGTCGGTAATGTCGAAGGCCGTGAGATCTTCCGCGGCGTCTGCGATGTGGCCGTCTGCGACGGATTCGTCGGGAATGTCGTCCTCAAGCTCACCGAAGGCGTCGTGGATTGCCTGTTCTCGGCCATCAAGCACGAACTCATGCAGGAGAAGCTCCGCCTGGCCATGAAGTTCAAGCCGGTCATGATGCGAATCTACCAGAAGTACGACTACAATGAGTACGGCGGCGCCCCCCTGCTCGGCGTCAATGGAACCGCCATTATCTGCCACGGCACCAGCAAGAGCCGAACCATCAAGAACGCCATCATGGCCGCTAAGAAGTTCCATATCGCGCGCATCAACGACAGGGTCGTGGAGTACCTGGCCGCCGCCAGTGTAAGGACACCGGATGATCAGACCAGCCAGTGACCGGCCTATTGCCTACCGAGCAGTCATCACGGGCCATGGGTCGTTTGCGCCCCCCAAGACCATCACCAACGATGACCTCGCCAGAATGGTCGATACCTCCGACGAGTGGATCACCACCCGCACCGGCATCAAGACGCGGCACATCAGTTCCGACAGCGAGACCACGGCTCAACTGGCCACCGAAGCCGCCCGCAGGGCCCTTGACGAGGCCTCCCTGGACCCCGCCGACGTCGAGATGATCATCGTCGCCACCATCACTCCGGAGATGGTCTTTCCCTCGACCGCGTGTTTTGTGCAGAGCGCCCTGCGCGCCACGAACGCCTTCGTCTTTGATGTGGGCGCCGCGTGCAGCGGATTCGTCTACAGCCTTTATATTGCTCAACAGTTCATCGAGACCGGCCGTCTGAAGAACGCCCTGATTGTCGGCGCCGAGACGCTCACCAAGATCACCAACTGGACCGACCGAACCAGTTGCATCCTCTTTGGCGACGGCGCCGGCGCCGTCGTGCTTGAGCGGAGCACCGATGCCGAGCGGGGAATGCTCTACAGCACCCTGGGCGCCGACGGCGATTCATGGCAGGCCCTCAACTGCCAGGCCTACGGCTCCCGGCACCCCGCCGACAGACCCCTCGACGATCCCACGAAGATCTACATGGAGATACATGGCCGGCAGGTCTACCAGCAGGCCGTCCGACGCATCGTGGACGCCGTCAACGATTGCCTGCGGCATTGCGGCATGAAGGTCGAGGACCTCGATATGTTCATCTCCCACCAGATGAACGCCCGAATCATCGAGTCCGCCATGAAACGTCTCGAACTGCCCACGGAAAAGGTATTCATCAATATCGCCGAATACGGCAACACCTCGGCCGCCTCCGTTCCCATCGCCTTTGATGAGTGTATGCGATCCGGTCGCATCAAACGTGGCGACACCGTTTTGTTCGTCGCATTCGGCGCCGGGCTGACGTGGGGGGCAAACGTCATCAGACTCTGAGAACCGGACTCTACGGGGCCTCCGGTCGGTCGCCTTCAGGGCAACCACTACAGGATCAGGACCATGAAAACAGCATTCATATTCCCCGGCCAGGGCGCACAGACAGTAGGTATGGGCGCCGATGTGGACGCCGAATTCCCCGTCGCCGCCGAGGTATTTCGCGCCGCCAACGACATTCTCGGGTTCGACCTGCGGAGGCTCTGCTTTGAAGGCCCGGCCGATCAGCTCAATACCACGACCATTTCGCAACCGGCAATATTCACGGTCTCGGCCGCCATCTTTGAGGTGCTAAGGAGCGAA
>DSDB01000658.1 GCA_011057845.1 Phycisphaerales bacterium
ACCGCCGCCCCACGCCCGCCGAACTCGACCGTATGTGCTCCCTGGTCGAACAGGCCATGCTCGAAGGCGCCGTCGGGGTCAGCTCCGCCCTCATCTACGCCCCCGGCTGCTACGCCGACACCGACGAGCTGATCGCCCTGGCCCGCGCCGCCGCCAAATACGACGGGCTATACATCTCCCACATCCGCAGCGAAGGCGACAAGCTCCTTGAGGCCCTCGACGAATGCCTTGCGATCGCCCGTGCCGCCGATACCCGCACCGAGATATACCACCTCAAGGCGGCCGGCCGGGCCAACTGGCACAAGCTGCCCGACCTCATTGGGACTATCGAGCAGGCCCGGGCCACGGGGCTGCGCATCACCGCCAACATGTACACCTACACTGCCGCCGCCTCCGGCTTGGATGCCGCATTCCCAAACTGGGTCCAGGCCGGTGGCTACCGGGCGTGGATCAGCCGCCTCCGCGACCCGGCGATCCGCCGGCGGGTCGCCCGCGAGATCGAGACCGGCGGTCCAGATTGGGAGAGCCTTTACCTGCTCTCCGGCGGCCCTGAGAACGTCATCCTCACCGACCTGCACAACCCGGCCCTGCGCCCGCTCATCGGCCTGACCCTCGCCCAGGCGGCCCAACGTCGCGACCAATCTGCCACGGAGACCATCATCGACTTGGTCATCGAAGACGGCAGCCAGGTGGGAGTGGTCTACTTCCTTATGTCGGAAGAGAACGTCCGCCGCCAGATTGCCCTGCCCTGGGTCTCGTTCTGCTCCGACGCCCGCAGCATGGCCACTGAGGGCGTTTTTCTCAAATCCAGCACGCACCCCAGGGCCTACGGCTCATTTGCCCGGCTTCTGGGCCGATACGTCCGCGAGCGACAGGTGATTCCGTTGGAGCAGGCCATAAGACGGTTGACGGCCCTGCCAGCCGAGAACCTGAGGCTGGACCGCCGCGGCCGACTGCAAGAGGGCCATTTTGCGGACATTGTCGTCTTCGACCCCGATACGATCATCGACCACGCCACCTACGAGCAACCCCACCAGTACGCCACCGGTGTGCTCCACGTCCTGGTCAATGGCGCGCCTGTGCTCAAAGACACCCGGCACACCAGTGCCAAGCCCGGCCGATCCGTCCGCGGCCCCGCCTTCAGACCCTGAAGACACTGCCCCCAAACGAGGCCCATCCAACAATGGAAACAAAAAAAGAAAACACCGAGAAGCGTCATGCTGCTCGATGTTTTCCGGAGGGGAGAAAAAAACCGTTCAATGCTATATCAGTGGTTCTCGCAGCCTTCACATGTGTGGCGAGATGCCTTCTTCTGTCTTCTTCTAACAGGCAATACGCCTAGGTTCCCAGAGTGTTCGATGCACGGATGCCGGGATCAGCACCTTGGGGCAATCCGCCTACACAAATTGCCCATTTTGACGGATCGTGGACGAACACTCGCCTGTAGGGTAGGCCCCCTGGCCAATTTTTTGCATTTTTTTGACTTGACCAAGTCCCATCCGATGTCCTAACATAGAATTAGTAATGCCGATGTGGAATAGGAATGTGGGTGGCCTCGCATCCTTGGCCTTATGACTGCTTGACGTTCGCGGGGCCCTCAGAGGAAAGAGCTTTTCATAAGCCTTTTCCCCATAGGCAGTTAAGTTGCAAAGACACTCTCAGCCTGGACCGACAGTTGGACGGGTGAGCATGGTTATGAAGGCATCTTTGGCCGGCTGGGAAGTGAGTTCAGCGTGAAATTGAGATTGCGAAGCTCCGAGCGTATCACCGTAGATTACAAGGCTATCACAGAGGCTCAGATGAATCGGCTGATTCCGTATGGCAACGACCGGTCGACATTCCAAAAGACCGGACAAAACCGCGTTTTAGCGGGCTCATAGCCGATTTCCCGGCCCTCTGGCTTCGTTCATCGCTTCTCACGCGCGAGTCTTCGCAGTTTCTCTGCCCTCATCCCGACCTGTCAGTCGCCTCGGCGGCGGGCGGTTCGGCTTACCTGGCATTCCTCCGCATCCGTGGCTTTTTGCTCGATTCACTGCAATTGCGTAGGAAAGGTGTGGGATATGGACGCCGTAACGCTTGCTCTCAGCACACCCGTAGCCGCAGCGGCCGTCATTGTCGCGTTTCTGGCCGGTATCGCAGGCACAACCGTGTTCGTCCTCGGACGCGCTGCCGCCAAGAAGAAGACCTTCCAGGAAGACCTCCAGCGACAGATCGATGGCGCCAAAAAGGAAGCGGAGAACATCATCAAATCGGCCCAGCTTGACGCCGCGGCCGAGGCCATCAAGAAACGCGAAGAATTCACCCGCGAAGCCAACCAGACCCGCAGCGAACTGCGCGAGGCCGAATCCCGCCTAGGCAAGCGAGAGGACCTTCTCGAACGCCAGGCCGAATCGCTCCAACAGAAGGAGAAGGGCCTTGAAAAGCAGGAGGCGGAGGTCGAACGCCGCCTCCAGAACCTCGCCGAAAAGGACCGCCAGGTCTCAAATATCATGGCCCAACAGAAAAACCAGCTCCTCAAAATCACCGCCATGAGCGAGGAAGAGGCCCGAAACCTCCTGCTCAAACGCCTGGAAGACGAATGCGAGCACGACATGTCCGCCCTCATCCAGCGGAAGGTCAACGAAGCCAATGAGGCCGCCGAAGAAAAGAGCCGTCATATCATTAGCGCCGCTATCCAGCGCTATGCCGCCGAGCAGACCTGCGAAGCGACGGTCTCAACCGTCGAAATCCCCAACGATGACATGAAGGGCCGCATCATCGGCCGCGAGGGCCGCAACATCCGGGCCTTCGAGAAGGCTACCGGCGTGGACGTTATCGTCGACGATACGCCCGGGATGATCGTGGTCAGCGGCTTTAGCCCCGTCCGGCGCGAGGTCGCGCGTCTGAGCATGGAGCGGCTGATCCAGGACGGCCGCATCCACCCCTCCCGTATCGAGGAACTCGTCGCCCAGGTCCGCAAGGAGGTCAACCACAAGATCCTCCAGATCGGCAAGGACGTTGCCGTCGAGACCAACATCCGCGGCCTCAATAACAAGATCCTCAGTATGCTCGGGGCACTGAACTTCCGCACCAGTTACGGCCAGAACGTGCTGCGGCATAGCGTCGAGGTCGCCTTCCTTGCCCAGGTCATGGCGGACGAACTCGGCCTGGACGGGACGCTCGCCCGGCGTGCCGGCCTGCTCCACGACATTGGCAAGGCCATCGACCACGAGGTCGAGGGCAGCCATTCGGCCATCGGGGCCAACTACCTCAAGCGATTCAGCGAATCGCCGGTTGTTCTCAACGCCGTCGAGGGCCACCACGGCGATGTTCCGCCGGACAATCCGTACACGCCGCTGGTCGCCGCCGCCGACGCCATCAGCGCGTCGCGCCCCGGCGCCCGCCGCGAGACGCTGGAACGCTACATCAAACGGCTTGAAACGCTGGAGGAAATCGCCAGCAGTTTCAAGGGCGTCGAGGGGGCCTACGCCATCCAGGCCGGCCGTGAAATCCGCGTCATCGTCGACGCCAAACAGGTCGACGATGAGAACGCCATGAAGATCGCCCGCGACATCGCCAACAAGGTCGAGGCCGAAATGACCTACCCCGGCGAAATTCAGGTCACCCTCCTGCGAGAGGTCCGCTGCATCGAATACGCAAAGTAACCGACGAGGGGGTGCATGGAACCAGGCATGGGCATCCGGCCCATGAATCGCCGGTAAACGCTACCACGGAAAAGGGTGGGGCTGTTCGGCCTCTGGCAAAGGGTACGGCATGCGTGATGTGTGCGGGGTTCGGCCCACGCTAGTGGGACCGGCCCATAAGGTACGCGAGGGTAAAACTAACGGCGGTGCCGGCGATGATGATGGCGGTCCAGGGGAATGTGATGACCTTGTACTGGTTCAGGAGCATCAGGGTAAGGGATACGGCCGTGGCGGCGATCATGGCGGGGATGTTGGCGCGGTTGACGCGGCGTTTGGTGAGCAGACCCAGGAGGAATACGCCCAGCGTTGCTCCGCCGGTGACGGAGAAAATACCGTAGGCGAACCAGAGGATCTGCTCAACCGGCTCGCAGGCCAGGGCGATGGCCATGAGGATCAGGCCGAAGGCGACAACACTGATCCGCGAGACCATCAGATAATGTCTTTCACCCGCCCTGGAGCCCGTCAGCGGACGGTAGATGTCGGTCACGAAGGACGACGCCAGGGAGCTGAGCGGCGAGTCGATGCTCGCCATGACAATCGCCGCCAGCAGCAGGCCCTTAAGGCCCGTCGGCAGGCAGTGGGCGACGAAATGCGAGAGGACCTCCTTGGCCTTATCCGGCTCCGCGATAGACGGGTTCTGGCGGTAGAAGACAAACAGCAGCGTGCCGATGGCCAGGTACAGGCATGTGATCGCTACGTACATCAGAATAGTCGAGAGCATCGTGCGCTGGCTCTTGCGGCGGGTCTCGACGGTCAACAGCCGCTGCATCATCTCCTGGTCCGTGCCAAACGAGGCCAGGCCGATGAAGAAGGCGTTGACCGACAGGGCCCAGAACGTGCCGGGATCGGTCAGGTCGAGGCGGAAGCGGAAGAACTCCAGACGGTTCTCGGCCCCGGCGGTTCGCCATATCTCGGTCAGGCCGCCGTCGATGTGCTGATAGAGGTAGACCAGCAGGAGCAGCCCGGCCACAATGAACGTGATCGCCTGGTACGCTCCGGCCCAGACGACGGCCTTGATGCCGCCGAACGCGATGAAAACGATACTCACGACGGTGAACAGCAGCAGGCTCTGCAAGAGCGTCCAGCCCATGATGAGTTGGACACCGAGGCAGGCGGCATAAAGGCGGACACCCGATGCGATCAGGCGGGTGATGAAGAAGAAGACCGAGCCGGCGGTCTGTGTCTGGCGGCCGAAGCGGTGGCCCAGGAATTCGTAGATGCTCGTGCAGTTGTATTTGTAGAAGGCGGGGATGAAGAGATAGGCAACGCTGATGCGGGCAACGGCCGAGCCGATGAAGAACTGGACGTACAGCCAGTTCTCCGAGTAGGCCGTCGCCGGAAAGCCCACGATAGTCAGCGCGCTGATCTCGGCGGCGACGAAAGACAGGCAGGCGATGACCGCCGGAATCCGACGGCCGCCCAGGAAGTAGTCGTTCGTGTCCTTCTCCCGCCGGCCGAAGACCCACGAAATCACGAACAGCAGCAGCACCCCGACCGCGACGATGGCGGCGTCGGTCCGGCCCAGCGCGGCGGCGAGGATATGTCCGGTCATCCAAAACCTTTCCAGGCCCGGCGTCCCGGCGCGGCCGCGCCGACGTCGGACGACGCGACGGCCCTGTCGGAGCGCCTGAATCGGCCCTTTGGCGTCCTTGTCCCGCCATTATACGCATCCGGCGGTCGAAAGCAACGCAGGCACGCCGGGCCATGCGGCCTCTTGATCGTTTCGTCCGGATCGTCTATCTTCTCGGGCATACTTCAGGAGACGCCATGACGCCGACCGACACGCCCGAATCATCGGGCAATGAATCGAAGCCGTACAAGCGACGGCCGCGATACGCCGGCACGCACCCTAAACGTTACGAGGACAAGTACAAAGAGCACGATATCGAGTCGCACCCGGACATGGCGGCCCATCTGCGGGCCAAGGGCATTACGCCGGCCGGCTCGCATGTGTCGGTGCTTGTGGAGGAGGCGCTCGCCTGTCTGCGCCCGGGGCCGGGCGAGATTGTCGTCGACGGCACGCTGGGCCATGGCGGCCACGCCCGGCGGTTCCTTGAGGCCCTCGGCCCATCCGGACGGCTGATCGGCCTCGATGTCGATGGCGTGCAATTGGAGCGAACCGGCCGGCGTCTGACGGCCGAGTATCCCAATGTGAGCCTGCATCGCGGCAACTTCGCGGGGATTGCGGGCGTCCTGGGCAAGGAGGGACTGTCCGCCTGCGACATTATCTTCGTCGATCTTGGCATATCGAGCATGCAGATCGACGACCCGCAGCGCGGCATGAGCTACAAGCACGACGGGCCGCTGGATATGCGGATGGACGACCGGCTCAAGCGGACGGCCGCCAACCTGCTGGCCGCCCTTACCGAGCGGGAGATTGCCGAGGCCCTGCGAGACCTGGCGGACGAACCGGATCATGCCGCCATCGCCCGGCGGATCGTGGCCGAGCGCGCGATCCGGCCGATTACACGGACCGTGCAACTGGTGGACCTGGTCTTCGAGGTCCGCGGCCTGACGCGGCAGGTATGGCGACACCAGCAACGTAGTTCCAAATCGCCGCCGCCGCACCCGGCCGCTCGCACGTTCCAGGCCCTGCGGATGCTCGTCAATGATGAACTCGGCTGCCTCCGAGAGCTGCTGCGCATCGCGCCGTACTGCCTGCGGCCGGGCGGACGCATCGGCGTCATCAGCTTCCACAGTGGCGAGGACCGCCTCGTCAAGCAGTCCTTCCGCGAGGGCCTCCACACCGGCGTCTACGAATCCGCCGCCGAAGACCCCATCACCCCCACCCACGAAGAACGCCGCCAAAACCCCCGCAGCGCCCCAGCCAAACTCCGCTGGGCCGCAAAACCACAGACCTCAGACCATAGACCGTGTGCGCGTGGGCGCCGGACATCCACTGGTCGTCAGTCGCTCACCGACACTCGGTGGCTTGCGGCCTTGGTGCACCATGCGGCCGTCGACGGAGTAGACACATCAAGCGATACCTGTGGGGATTACCAGAGAATGTACCGTAGATTAGGGTGCAATGATGCTGCGGATGGAGTAGAATAACGGGCCGATGGTTCTCATGTGATTGCTGGGGTCTTGGTTCATGCGTTGGATTCTATGCGTATCTGTTGGGTTAGCGATGCTGGGGGGCTTTACGCGGGCGGTGCACGGGCAAGTGCGGCTGGATCGCGACAAGCGGCGGAATACGAACGACGAAATACAAGCGGCTATCGCCCAGGTGGTCTGGCGGGAGATTCGGGCGGGCAGTTTCCCTGGGGCGGTGGTGCTGGTGGGCCGGGGCAACCGGATCGTGTATTTCGATGCGTTCGGCGACCGCTGCGTCCAGCCCCGGCGGCTGATGCAGAAGAACACGCTATTCGACCTGGCGTCGCTGACTAAGCCGCTTGCGACGGCCCCGGCCGTGCTGCTGCTGGCTGAACGGGGGCAACTCGACCTCGACGACCACGTCCGCGTCTATCTGCCGACCTTCGCCTGCGGCGG
>DSDB01000272.1 GCA_011057845.1 Phycisphaerales bacterium
GGAACCGTCGCCTCCGTCCTCAAGAGCATCAAGCTGCCACAAGGCTCCGTTCACCTGGTCGTCCACGGCATCACCCGCTTCAAGGTCGCCGCGCGTCTCGGCGCCAAGCCCTTTCTGCGGGCCCGCATCAAACCCCTCAAGACGGACTTCCGCGTCACAAAACGCCTCCACGCCCTCATCGTCAGCGTCCGTCGGGCCGCCAACCGCCTCATCGCCCTGAGCCCCAACGTCCCGGAGGAGGCCTCCGTCCTGCTGGAGAACATCGATAATCCTTCGGCTTTGGCGGACTTCCTCGCGGCCAATCTCGGCATCGACATCTCCGAGAAGCAGAAACTCCTTCAAGAACTCGACGCCACCCGCCGCCTCGAACAGATCTCCCTGATCCTCGCCAACCAGCTCGAGGTCCTCGAACTGAGCCACAAGATACAGGGCCGCGTCCGCGAATCCATCGATAAGAACCAGCGCGAGTACTTCCTCCAGGAGCAGCTCAAGGCCATCCAGAGCGAACTCGGCGAGCAGGACCTTCGCGCGCAGGAAATCAAGCAGGTCAAGGACAACATCAGCAAGGCCCGGATGCCCAGGCCCGTCCAGGACGAGGCCCTGCGAGAACTCGACCGCATGGGCAAGATACCCGCCGCCTCCCCCGAATACGGCGTCATCCGCACCTATCTCGACTGGGTCTGCGAGCTGCCTTGGTCGGCCATGACCGAGGACCGCATCGACATCGACCAGGCCCAGCGCATCCTCAACCGCGACCACTACGACCTCGCCAAGGTCAAGAAACGTATCCTCGAGTTCCTCGCCGTTCGAAAGCTCAATCCCAGAGGCAAGAGCCCGATTCTTTGCTTCATCGGGCCGCCCGGCGTGGGCAAGACCTCGCTCGGACGCTCGATCGCTCGCGCTATGGGCCGCAAGTTTGTCCGGATATCGCTCGGTGGCATACGGGATGAGGCCGACATCCGCGGCCATCGCCGCACCTACATCGGGGCGCTGCCCGGACGGATCCTCCAGGAACTCCGCAAGTGTCGTAGCCGTAACCCCGTATTCATGCTCGATGAGCTGGACAAAATCGGCGCCGACTTCCGCGGCGACCCCGCCAGCGCCCTGCTCGAGGTCCTCGACCCCCAGCAGAACGCCACCTTCACCGATCACTACATCGACCAGCCCTTCGACCTGTCCCACGTCATGTTCATCGGCACCGCCAACTACATCGAGCCCATCCCCCCGGCCCTGTTCGACCGCATGGAGGTCCTGGAACTGCCCGGCTACACCGAGACCGAGAAGTTCCAGATCGCCCGACGCTATCTCATCCCCCGCCAGCTCAAGGAACACGGTCTGGCCGCTGGCCGGCTCGCCGTCAAGGACGACGCCCTCAACGACATCATCCGCAACTACACCCGCGAGGCCGGCGTCCGTAACCTCGAACGCGATATCGCCGCCGTCTGCCGCAGCGTCGGCACCGAGATCGCCCGGGGCAAGAAGCGACGGGCCGCCGTCGGAAAACGCCAACTCAAGGATATTCTCGGACCCCGCAAGTACGAGTCCGAATTGGCTCTCCGCGCCGGCATTCCCGGCGTCGCCACGGCCATGGCCTACACGCCGGTCGGCGGCGAGTTGCTCTTCATCGAATCGGCCGTCATGCCGGGCAAGGGCAACCTGCAACTGACCGGCCACATCGGCGATGTGATGAAAGAGAGCGCCCAGACCGCGTTTTCGCTGATCAAGGCCTCCGCAAAGACCCTTGCCATCGACTCGGAACGCTTCAAGACCAGCGATTTCCATATCCACGTACCGGCCGGCGCCGTCCCAAAGGACGGCCCCAGCGCCGGCGTCGCCATGTTCTGCTCCCTGGCCTCCCTGCTGCTCAATAAGGCCCCTCGACCCGACGTGGCCATGACCGGCGAAATCACCCTGCGAGGCCTGGTCCTGCCCATCGGCGGCCTCAAGGAGAAGATCCTCGCCGCCAAACAGGCCGGTATACGGACGGTTATCCTGCCCAGGAGGAACGAGAAGGACCTGCCCGAAGTGCCCGCCGAGGCCCGCAAGAACCTCGAATTTGTCTTCGTAGGCGATGTCCACCAGGCTCTCGAGGTCGTCCTCTGTCCAGGCTGAGCCGGCTCGGCGGCCTCTCCCAACACGGCATCTTGCTGCAACTCCTTATTTAATAATACTTTACAGGCACACCGCCGTCTTTGTGGGTATCCAGGGGGACTGCGCCCGATTGTAAGGAATTTTCCTATCTACCCCATTTTTCCGGAGTTTCCTCTTGACAGGCCGGGGCATAAGGTGGTATTTTGGTAGTTGTGTTTGGGTCCGGAAGGACCTTAGAGAAGCGCCGCGTTCGTGCGTTATCGTGTGGACGTGGCGCAGGTGATGATAGTGATTTGGCAAAGTGTAAGGAGGAAGTGGTGATGAAGAAGTTGGCGTTTGCACTGATTGTGGCTGTCGTGGCATGCGGTTCTTCGTATGCAATCCCCATTCTGAGGCCCGGCGATGCGGTTATCGCCATTGATACGGATCCTCTGGCGTCGCGCAGCAGTTACCCCGGCGGCGAGAACCCAACGTTTATCCTCGACGGCGATCCCGGAACCAAATACCTCAACTTCGGAGGCAACTTTACCGGCTTCATCGTCACGCCCAGTGCCCCGGCTCAGGTGCAGAGCTTCGTCATGGCCACGGCCAATGACGCCGAAGGCCGTGACCCCAAGGTCTGGAAGTTGTACGGCACGAACGACCCCATCACCAGCACCGACAACAGCACGGGGCTGGCGGAGAACTGGGTGCTCGTCGATTCCGGCACGGTAGCACTGCCGGCCGACCGCTTGACCGTCGGTCCGGTTGTTACCGTCAACAACGCGGCGGCCTATGCCTCCTACAAGATGGTCGTCGAGCAGACCAAGGGTGCCACGATCATGCAGGTCGGCGACGTCCTCATGTACGCCAGCACCGACGGCAGCGGCGCCAGCGTCATCGGCCCCGGCAACCCGATCATCGCCGTCCAGGCCGCACCCGACAGCCGCTATCCCGGCGCCGAAGGCCCGGCCAACATCATTGACGGCACGCTTGCCAAGTATCTGAACTTCGGCAAGACCAACTCCGGCTTCATCGTCACGCCCAGCATCGGTTCGTCCATCATCGATGCGTTCCAGATCACCACGGCCAATGACAGCCCCGAGCGCGACCCGCTGTCATGGGAGATCTACGGCACCAACGACGCCATCGCCACGGAAGACAACGGCCAGGGCGACGCCGAGATGTGGGCCCTGATCGCCAGTGGCCTGGTGTTCCTGCCTATGGAACGCGATACGGTGGGCCCCATGGTCAGCTTCGCCAATGGCGACGCCTACACCTCCTATAAGATGATCTTCCCACTCCTCAGAGACGGCGACGCCGCCAACTCCATGCAGATTGCCGAGGTTCAGTTCTACGGCGTGCCGGAGCCAGCCACCCTCGCGCTGCTTGGTCTCGGAGCCATTAGTCTCGTGCGGAAGCGCCGTGCGTAAGGTTCTAGTGTCCGTGGCGCTGATTAACGAAGATGCGCAATCTATCAAGGGGCAGGCCTAGGCCTGCCCCTTGATAGATTGCGCATCTTCGTTAATCAGCGCCACGGACACTAGAACCTTACGCACGGCGCTTCCGCACGAGACTAATGGCTCCGAGACCAAGCAGCGCGAGGGTGGCTGGCTCCGGCACGCCGTAGAACTGAACCTCGGCAATCTGCATGGAGTTGGCGGCGTCGCCGTCTCTGAGGAGTGGGAAGATCATCTTATAGGAGGTGTAGGCGTCGCCATTGGCGAAGCTGACCATGGGGCCCACCGTATCGCGTTCCATAGGCAGGAACACCAGGCCACTGGCGATCAGGGCCCACATCTCGGCGTCGCCCTGGCCGTTGTCTTCCGTGGCGATGGCGTCGTTGGTGCCGTAGATCTCCCATGACAGCGGGTCGCGCTCGGGGCTGTCATTGGCCGTGGTGATCTGGAACGCATCGATGATGGACGAACCGATGCTGGGCGTGACGATGAAGCCGGAGTTGGTCTTGCCGAAGTTCAGATACTTGGCAAGCGTGCCGTCAATGATGTTGGCCGGGCCTTCGGCGCCGGGATAGCGGCTGTCGGGTGCGGCCTGGACGGCGATGATCGGGTTGCCGGGGCCGATGACGCTGGCGCCGCTGCCGTCGGTGCTGGCGTACATGAGGACGTCGCCGACCTGCATGATCGTGGCACCCTTGGTCTGCTCGACGACCATCTTGTAGGAGGCATAGGCCGCCGCGTTGTTGACGGTAACAACCGGACCGACGGTCAAGCGGTCGGCCGGCAGTGCTACCGTGCCGGAATCGACGAGCACCCAGTTCTCCGCCAGCCCCGTGCTGTTGTCGGTGCTGGTGATGGGGTCGTTCGTGCCGTACAACTTCCAGACCTTGGGGTCACGGCCTTCGGCGTCATTGGCCGTGGCCATGACGAAGCTCTGCACCTGAGCCGGGGCACTGGGCGTGACGATGAAGCCGGTAAAGTTGCCTCCGAAGTTGAGGTATTTGGTTCCGGGATCGCCGTCGAGGATAAACGTTGGGTTCTCGCCGCCGGGGTAACTGCTGCGCGACGCCAGAGGATCCGTATCAATGGCGATAACCGCATCGCCGGGCCTCAGAATGGGGATTGCATACGAAGAACCGCATGCCACGACAGCCACAATCAGTGCAAACGCCAACTTCTTCATCACCACTTCCTCCTTACACTTTGCCAAATCACTATCATCACCTGCGCCACGTCCACACGATAACGCACGAACGCGGCGCTTCTCTAAGGTCCTTCCGGACCCAAACACAACTACCAAAATACCACCTTATGCCCCGGCCTGTCAAGAGGAAACTCCGGAAAAATGGGGTAGATAGGAAAATTCCTTACAATCGGGCGCAGTCCCCCTGGATACCCACAAAGACGGCGGTGTGCCTGTAAAGTATTATTAAATAAGGAGTTGCAGCAAGATGCCGTGTTGGGAGAGGCCGCCGAGCCGGCTCAGCCTGGACAGAGGACGACCTCGAGAGCCTGGTGGACATCGCCTACGAAGACAAATTCGAGGTTCTTGCGGGCCTCGGCGGGCACTTCGGGCAGGTCCTTCTCGTTCCTCCTGGGCAGGATAACCGTCCGTATACCGGCCTGTTTGGCGGCGAGGATCTTCTCCTTGAGGCCGCCGATGGGCAGGACCAGGCCTCGCAGGGTGATTTCGCCGGTCATGGCCACGTCGGGTCGAGGGGCCTTATTGAGCAGCAGGGAGGCCAGGGAGCAGAACATGGCGACGCCGGCGCTGGGGCCGTCCTTTGGGACGGCGCCGGCCGGTACGTGGATATGGAAATCGCTGGTCTTGAAGCGTTCCGAGTCGATGGCAAGGGTCTTTGCGGAGGCCTTGATCAGCGAAAACGCGGTCTGGGCGCTCTCTTTCATCACATCGCCGATGTGGCCGGTCAGTTGCAGGTTGCCCTTGCCCGGCATGACGGCCGATTCGATGAAGAGCAACTCGCCGCCGACCGGCGTGTAGGCCATGGCCGTGGCGACGCCGGGAATGCCGGCGCGGAGAGCCAATTCGGACTCGTACTTGCGGGGTCCGAGAATATCCTTGAGTTGGCGTTTTCCGACGGCGGCCCGTCGCTTCTTGCCCCGGGCGATCTCGGTGCCGACGCTGCGGCAGACGGCGGCGATATCGCGTTCGAGGTTACGGACGCCGGCCTCGCGGGTGTAGTTGCGGATGATGTCGTTGAGGGCGTCGTCCTTGACGGCGAGCCGGCCAGCGGCCAGACCGTGTTCCTTGAGCTGGCGGGGGATGAGATAGCGTCGGGCGATCTGGAACTTCTCGGTCTCGGTGTAGCCGGGCAGTTCCAGGACCTCCATGCGGTCGAACAGGGCCGGGGGGATGGGCTCGATGTAGTTGGCGGTGCCGATGAACATGACGTGGGACAGGTCGAAGGGCTGGTCGATGTAGTGATCGGTGAAGGTGGCGTTCTGCTGGGGGTCGAGGACCTCGAGCAGGGCGCTGGCGGGGTCGCCGCGGAAGTCGGCGCCGATTTTGTCCAGCTCATCGAGCATGAATACGGGGTTACGGCTACGACACTTGCGGAGTTCCTGGAGGATCCGTCCGGGCAGCGCCCCGATGTAGGTGCGGCGATGGCCGCGGATGTCGGCCTCATCCCGTATGCCACCGAGCGATATCCGGACAAACTTGCGGCCCATAGCGCGAGCGATCGAGCGTCCGAGCGAGGTCTTGCCCACGCCGGGCGGCCCGATGAAGCAAAGAATCGGGCTCTTGCCTCTGGGATTGAGCTTTCGAACGGCGAGGAACTCGAGGATACGTTTCTTGACCTTGGCGAGGTCGTAGTGGTCGCGGTTGAGGATGCGCTGGGCCTGGTCGATGTCGATGCGGTCCTCGGTCATGGCCGACCAAGGCAGCTCGCAGACCCAGTCGAGATAGGTGCGGATGACGCCGTATTCGGGGGAGGCGGCGGGTATCTTGCCCATGCGGTCGAGTTCTCGCAGGGCCTCGTCCTGGACGGGCCTGGGCATCCGGGCCTTGCTGATGTTGTCCTTGACCTGCTTGATTTCCTGCGCGCGAAGGTCCTGCTCGCCGAGTTCGCTCTGGATGGCCTTGAGCTGCTCCTGGAGGAAGTACTCGCGCTGGTTCTTATCGATGGATTCGCGGACGCGGCCCTGTATCTTGTGGCTCAGTTCGAGGACCTCGAGCTGGTTGGCGAGGATCAGGGAGATCTGTTCGAGGCGGCGGGTGGCGTCGAGTTCTTGAAGGAGTTTCTGCTTCTCGGAGATGTCGATGCCGAGATTGGCCGCGAGGAAGTCCGCCAAAGCCGAAGGATTATCGATGTTCTCCAGCAGGACGGAGGCCTCCTCCGGGACGTTGGGGCTCAGGGCGATGAGGCGGTTGGCGGCCCGACGGACGCTGACGATGAGGGCGTGGAGGCGTTTTGTGACGCGGAAGTCCGTCTTGAGGGGTTTGATGCGGGCCCGCAGAAAGGGCTTGGCGCCGAGACGCGCGGCGACCTTGAAGCGGGTGATGCCGTGGACGACCAGGTGAACGGAGCCTTGTGGCAGCTTGATGCTCTTGAGGACGGAGGCGACGGTTCC
>DSDB01000667.1 GCA_011057845.1 Phycisphaerales bacterium
ACGTGCATGGTCAACCGTGTCCGTGACCGCTTCCGCCGCAAGCACCCGCACCTGGTTGATATCGACGAAACCGACCCTCCGGGCAGCCCGATGGACGGCCCGGAACACTCGGCGATGGCCGATGAAGAGACAAAACGGCTTACGCAGGCCATGGCCACGCTGCCGGATGAGCAACGCGAAACCATCGTCCTGCACCTTAGCGCAGGACTGACATTCCGAGAAATAGCCGAGATGCAGGACATCTCGATGAGCACGGTGCAAGGTCGATATCGTTATGGTTTGGATAAATTGCGCAAGGCGCTGACCGGAGAACAGGAACCATGAACCCCGCAGACGACATCACAGACGCCATAAGGCGGATGCATGTGACGACGCGGCCGCAGACGGACAGACGCATCCTCAACGAGGCGTTTGCCGCACTCGACGCCGCGGTCGCCGGCGACGGGGGCCTGTCCGTGTCGGGGCCGAGCCGCATTTTCACATTGAGATTTGGGCATATCGCGGCCGCCGCGGTCCTGATTGTGGGGCTGGGACTGCTTATCATGACAACCGGATCGCGCCCAATCGCCGTGCAGGAGGTCCTGCGGGCGGTTGAACAGGCACCGAATCTGCGGATTGCCCGATATACCCCCGACGACATGACCCAACCGGCCCAGAGTGTATGGGTCTCGCGGGACCGCAAGCTCAAACTCTACGACACGCGGGATGGCAGGCACCGGGCATACGTGCTCTGGGATGCCGACCACGGTGTTCGCAGCTTCAGGCAGCCCGCCTCGGACCTTGTGGCCAGGCATGCCATGACGGCCGAGTCCAGAATCCGCGCCGAGAGGTCGATGACAGGGCTGCTTGGCCTGCTGCCCTTTGACGACGCCAACGCGGTTCCGGCTGGGGCCCAGTGGGTGGCCGTGGACGCAGGGCCCGACTCGCCCGTCGCCGATGCCAGAACGTATGACCTGACCTGGACAGACAGTGGTCAGACCCGTCGGTATCGTTTCTACGTGGAACCTCACGCGAAACTCCCGGTGCGGATTGAGCGGTACGTGGCAGATGCGGCAAAAGGCGCCGAGACGATGGACCTTGCCCAGGTTATCACCGCCAGCAACGAGACAGAGATTCAGTCTCTGATCTACAGCGTTTTTGGACCGTACGACCCAAGCATAGAGCTTCCACCGACCCCGCCGGCGTTCATCGGTACTCCCTCGGATTACTAATTGATCGGTCGCCTGCGAAAATCGTACATTTTTCGACAATAAAACGCCTCGCTCAGCGTCTAAGTAAGCGGAGACTATTATGAACACGCTGATTCAATATGCTGCTGGCGTGAGTGAGGGTTTTTGCGCTTTGGCGCTGCCGTTGGTGGTCCAGTCGATTGCCGTCTTGGCACTGATTTGGGCCGTCGACGCGATTGTAGGGGCCCGCATATCGGTTCGTGGGCGGTACTGGCTCTGGGTGGGCGGCCTGCTGGGCTCTATTCTTCCGTTCTCATGGTTTCTGCCGATTCCAAAGATGCTGCATGCGCGTGTCGGCTACCCCATCTTCACACTCCCCGCCGTGCTCATGCTTGCCTGGTTTATCGGGATGGCTGGATTGACTTGGGCCGTTCTGCGGCGAACACTTCAACTGCAGGCGATAGCCCGCCAGGCCGCCCCTGCGGGCGGTTTCATGCAGGGGGTCTTTCGGTATTGCCGTCGCTCGATGGCAGTGGACGTGGAGGTCTGTCTGAAGATCTCCCCGCAGGTGGAATCGCCGGTGGTCTGGGGGCTGCGACGACCGGTGATCCTGCTGCCACAGGATTTCGCCCCGCGCCTTGGTTCCCGGCACCTGCGGGCCGTGCTGCTGCACCAGTTCGCACGAATCAAACGGGGCGATCTGCGGATCAACCTGCTTCAGATGGTGATGCAGGTCGTGTGGTTCTTCAATCCGCTGATCTGGCTGGCCAACGCCAGAATCCGCACGTTGCGCGGGCGTTTGGCCGACGAGATGGTGCTGGCGGTGATGGACAACCACCTCGGCTGGTACAGTGAGGCCCTGGCCACCGTCTCGACGCCACCCGCCGACAACCCCAATCCCAGCCTGACAACCGCCCTGGTGGGAATCTGAGAGTCCCCGCGAGGGTTTTCCCGTCCGCACTGACGATGCAGGTTGAAAGAGTTCCTCTCTTCTGCTAGAACCGTGCCGTCATCCATTGGTGAAGGTGCGATTTATGGCGGTTCGGTTTATTCTTGGCAGGAGCGGCACGGGCAAGACGAGCTACTGCATCAACTCGGTCGTCAATGCCCTCCAACAGCCGAATGACCAGCCCCTGATCCTGCTGGTCCCGGAGCAGGCGACCTATCAGGCCGAGCGGGCCATCCTCTCCCACCCGCGGATAGCCGGTTTCCATCGGCTGCACGTGTTGAGTTTCGACCGACTGAGTTTCATGCTGATGGGCCGCGGCACGGCACGCCCCTCGATCACGGCACTGGGCCGCCAGATGATCGTGCATCGAATCCTACGCGGCTGCCGGCAGCGGCTGCGGATATTCACCGCCGGGGCGGACTCGGTCGGGCTAGCTCAACGAATGGGCCAGACCATCAGCGAACTGCACCGCTACGCTAAGACACCGGACGACCTCAATGAGTTGCTCGACCGGCTCAAGGCACATCCCGCCGACAGCTTTACGGCGGCGAAATTCGCGGATATCGCCGTGGTCATGGGCGAGTACCTGGCCTTCGCGGGTGAACGGTTCGTCGACCCGGATATCCAACTGAATCAGGCCTGTCAGGCGATGCGGGACGCGGATTTTGCGCGGGGGGCCCGGGTGTGGGTGGATGGCTTCTCCAACTTCCCGGGCGGCGAACTGGACCTCCTGACCGAGCTGCTCAAGGTTGCGGCCGATACCGACATTGCACTGTGTCTGGCCCCGGATTCCATTGACCCGGCCTCGCCGACGCAGTCGAGGGTCGATGAAACGGACATATTCGGCCCGACGGTTCAGACGTATATCGATCTGATGGGTAGGGCCGCCAGTTGCAGATTGAAAATCGCCGAGCCCTTGATGCTGACGATGGTACGGCGATTCGCGACAGCCCCGGCGCTGGAACACGTCGAGAGGCACATCTTCGCCCCCAAGCCGCCACAAATGGCCGATGCCGATGGAATCAGGTTGATAGCCGCGGCCAATCCCAGGGCCGAGGCGAGGTTCGCCGCACGAGAGATTCGGGAACTGGTCGACCGCAGTGGCCTGCGATACCGCGACGTGGCCGTGATCGTATCGGATATGGACCGCTACGAGCACTATGTCCGGGCGTGTTTCGACGACTTCGCCCTGCCGTTCTTCATAGACCGGCGGACGCCGCTAAGCCGCCACGGCGGGTCCGTCATGGTCCTGTCGGCTTTGCAGGCGGCCATGGGGGGATTCGCCCACGGCGACGTCTTCACATGCCTCAAGACCGACCTGTTCGGGATCGACCGCGAGGGCGTGGACCTGTTGGAGAATTACTGTCTGGCCTATGGCGTCGGCGGCTCGGACTGGCCCAGCCAGGGCCCCTGGCGGATGGCCGATCCGTCCGATGGATACGACGAGGCATCGATCGACTCGCTCCGGCGACAAGTGGCCGAGCCTCTGACAGCCTTGCGCGATGCCCTGCGGCCCCAGGGTGAGGAGCTCATCACGGTTGGTCAGTTCACCGGGGCGGTATTCGGGTTCCTGGATGCGGTCGGGTTCACTCAAACGCTCAACGGCTGGGTCGAAACCGCCCAGCAGCACGGCGATTACGAGGCCGTCGAGCAGCACCGGCAGTTTTACGACCGGTTCGTCAACATCTTCGACGAGATGGCGGAGGTGTTCGCCGGCTGTCCACTGAGGGCGGCGGACTTCGCGGCGATACTCAATACGGGCTTGTCGCAACTGACGCTGACGCTGATCCCGCCGACGCAGGACCAGGTGCTTGTTGGCTCGGTTGAGCGAAGCCGCCACCCCGACTTGCGGGCCGTTTTTCTTCTTGGCGCGACGGCTAAGCAGTTTCCCATACCCGTACCGGCCGCCGGGCTACTCAGCGACAGAGACCGCGATACGGCGGCCAGGGCGAACTTCGAGATCGGCGGCGGCACGAGGCAGAGCCTCATGGAACGGCAGTATCTTGCCTACATTGCCTTCACCCGGCCGTCGGAGCGGTTGTACGTGTGCTACCCCCTGGCCGATGAGAAGGGTTCCGAGGTCGTGCGCTCGCCGTTTATAGACGAGTTAGAGGGCCTGTTCGCCCATCTTGAGGCTGCGCCGCCCGCCGCATGTCGGTCCATTGAGACCGTGGCGTGCGAGTCGGACTTGGCACAGATGCTCTGCACGGAACTGGGCCGCGACAATCTTGCGGAGCGGTCGGGCGATGCGGATCCGTTACACCGCCTATTGCGCGGGTTATGTGAGGATCAGCGGTTGGCGTCGCTGGGGGCTGATGTGCGGCGAGCGATTGAGTATGACAACGCCGCATCGCTGGAGGCATCGACGGTCGCCCGGCTGTATCAGGGGCCGATTCGCACCTCGGTTTCGCGGTTGAGCACGTTCGCGGCGTGCCCCTATCAGTACTTCGCCAAATTCACACTGGATCTGCGGCAGCGTAAGGAGTTCAAGCTGGAGCCGCTGGATTTGGGTTCGTATTACCACGATGTCTTGGACGCCCTGTTCAAGGAACTTCGGGCGGCGCAGTTGGATCTCGCCGATCTGGACCGCGATGCCTTGATGCAGCGGCTGGCCGGGGCGATGGAGCAGACCATCCGCGAGAATTCGTTTCTGTCCGGCTTCCTTGCCAGGGGTGGCCACAACGTGTTCCTGATCCAGACGGCGGCCGAGCACCTGCGTTCCTGCGTTGCGGATATCGCCGAGATGGTGCGGGCGGGTCGGTTTCGCCCGGCGATGACCGAAGTGGCATTCGGTCGTGGCAAAGGGGCCGTCGAGACCCTCGGCGAGTTCAATATCGAGATTCCGGATGGCCGGCAGTTGTGCATGGACGGCAAGATCGACCGTATCGACATCGGCCAGATCGATGGCCGCAAGATCGCCCTGATCTTCGACTACAAGCGAGGCCCGAAGCGATTGCGATGGGAGGAGTGCTACTACGGCCTGGATATGCAGTTACCGGTGTATATCCTGGCGGCGATGGGGGCGAGCGGTTCGGATATTGAGCAGGTGGCCGGGGCGTTTTACCTGCCCGTCGAGGTCAATCCGAAATCGGGCGATATATCGAAGCTGGGCGGGGGCCCCGTGGGCTCCGGTCGCAAGGCCAGGGGCATACTGAATGGTTCGCTGGCAGAGTTGCTCGATGCGGGGGCGGCGGGCTACAGCCGCTATTACGACTACTATGTGGGCAAAGAAGGCGAGCCCTATGGCAATTACGGCCGCACGGGGGCATTGATGCCGCTGGACTTCAATAGTGTGGTCGGGCACACCACGCGGCGGCTGATAGAGATCGCCCTGGCGATTGTGTCCGGGCGGATTGCCGTCTCGCCGTACCGCCTTCGGCGGGCTTCTCCGTGCAGTTGGTGCGTGTACCGGTCAGTGTGCCGGTTCGACTGGCAGATCAACGAGTACCATCGACTGGCCGGGCTCGACAAGCTCGATGTAATCGCACTAACGGGAGCCGGCGATGGCTGACAAGACGGTGCAATGGACGCAGCAACAATCACAGGCCATCAGGGCCCGCGGCCGCGACGTACTGGTGACGGCATCGGCGGGCACGGGCAAAACGGCGGTGCTCTCCGGACGGTGCGTCGAAATCGTCGCTGATCCAGGGATATGCCCCGATGTCGGCGCCATCCTGGTGCTGACGTTTACCGACATGGCGGCCGAGGAGATGCGATCTCGGATTGCGGCCTTGTTGCGACAGCGGGCCAGGCAGACCGGTAACGCCCATCTGGCCCGCCAGGTGGTGCTGTTGCAGGGCGCCGACATCAGCACGATTCACTCGTTCTGCAAGAGGCTGATTACGGAGTTCTTCCATGAGATAGACCTGGACCCCACCTTTGCGGTCCTCGATGCGGATGAGGTCCGGCTGCTCAAGGCCGAAACCCTCGAACGGACCATCGAATGGGCCTGGACACAAGAGGACCTGGCCGGGCCGCTGCGGCGGCTGTTGACCGGCCGGACGCTTGCCGGACCCAACGGGTTCCTCTCGCAGATCGTCGAGATCAGCGACCTGCTCGACACCGTCATCGACCGTCAGGGCTGGCGCCGCCGGGCGGTGGACGCGGTATCCGCCGAGCCGTTGGAGGGCAGTCTGGCGGGCGAGCACCTGCGCATGGTGGCTGAGCATGTTCGTGAGATACTCGACCGCAGCCGCCACGCCGCAACCCTGTGTCGCGGGCATGAGCAGGCCACCAAGTGGCTTGATGCGTGGGAGCAGCCCTTCATCGCGCCGCTGGCCGCCGCCCTGGCGCTGTTGGAGAAGGGGCGATTCGATGCGTTCCTTGAGGCACTGGCGGTCATTGAGAAACCCCGGACGAACAAACCCAAGGGCCTTGACGGGCCTGTCGCCTCCATCATCGATGAACTGTCCCAGAAGGTCAAGAAACGTTTCGACGCCCTGAGGGACTTGGCGATACTCAATCCCGATTACATCGGGCAAATCCGCGGGGCCGTCTGTGAACAGACGCAGGTGCTGGTCGAGCTGGTCCGGCAGTTCGACGCCTTCTATCAGCAGACCAAGCGTTCGCTCAACGGCCTGGACTTCGCGGACCTGGAGCACCATGCCCTGCGGCTGCTCTGCGAGGACCCGACGGCCGAGGAACTCAAGTGCTCCACGACGGCGCTGGCGATGCGGGACAGGTACAGGGCTATTTTCGTCGATGAGTACCAGGATATCAACCCGGTGCAGAAAGCCATCCTGCGAATGCTGGCCGCCGGCGACAACGTGTTCTTCGTCGGGGATGTCAAGCAGAGCATCTATGCGTTTCGCGGAGCCGAACCGGACATCTTTGTCAGCGACCTGCGGTCCGCCGCGGTCCACGACGCCGAAGGGACGGCCCTGCGGGTGGATCTGAACACCAATTTCCGGTCGCGACGGGAGATTCTGGATTTCGTGAACCACGTGTTCAACCGGACCATGACCGAAGGCGTGTCGAG
>DSDB01000163.1 GCA_011057845.1 Phycisphaerales bacterium
GGGTACGGGGTCTCCAGCGAGACGTTGATGATGTCGTCCTTGCTGCCGACGGTGGCGCTGACGGCCTTCTTCAAGAAGCCCGTGGCGTTGCTGACCTCCGCAAAGGTCCGCAGGCCCTTGACGTCCGGCAGCTTCAGCGCCGTCGAGAGCACCGGCGTCGAGGTGATCAGCTCGGCCTGGGTGTAGAGGTAGTTTTTGGACTGCGTCATCACGCCCTCTTCCATTGAGCTGATGATCTTCGGTCCGCTCTGCTCGACGTAGATCCGTGCCTCGCTGGTGTACAGGGGCGTGGCCTGGCGCAGGTAGACAAACCCGGCCGTCAGGCCGATGACCGCCGTCGCCAGGATGATCCACCGGCCCCGCCATGCGATATCGAACAGGCTCTCCGGCCGGGCGCCCTCGCCGGCCATCGGCGGGTACGCCCCCGGATCGACCATCGCGGAGTTGGCATTGCTCTGGTTTAACATAGCCTCCTCGCCGTTTCCGTTATACAGGTTGTTATTCAACCTCCGCATGGTCTATCGATTGCCTCCGAACAGATTGGTCAGAGGCAGATACGCACCGATAGTGATTCGGAACGTCCGTTCAAGAAACAGCGTGGTCCGCGTGCGAGGCGTATGCTCGACGAAGACGATATCACCCGGCTTGACAAGCGTATTGGACGCATCGGCCAGCGTCGGGCCCTTCTTGATATTCACCACCGGTAGGACGGCACTGACAATGGACCCATCCGGGCACAGCCGATACACGGTGGCGTACCGCGGATCGGCCGCATGGTCGAGGCCGCCGCCAAAGCCGATGGCCTGCATCAGGCTGTACCGGGCGTTCGGCGGGTAGGGGTAATTGCCGGGTTTGGTCACCAGGCCCAGGACGGTGAACAGCGGCATCTGAAGTTGCTCGACCTCGACGGTGTCGCCGTCCTGCAGGACGATATCCGTAAAGGGGATATTAAGCCCTTTGACCGGCAGAACGATCGGCTGGGATTGGCTCCCCGCCGAGGCGTGTTCGTTCTGCCGGTCGTGGTGATTCAAGGGCTCAGTGCCGGATACTTGCGTATCCGGTGTGGTTGTGCTCGTTGTAGCTTGTGGTATGTCAATTGTCCGGGCCGCCTTATCGGCGACATCCACGTCCACGGCGGCGGTCCCACCCTCGTGCCTCGGCTGAACCGTCGGAGGCGCGGGCATGGCGGCGTCGCGCCCTGGCGGTGTTGCCGTCGGCGTCCAGGCGATCTCGCCCTGGCCGGTGACGGCCCGCCGCAGCCCGTTGATCTGCTCCTGGAGCAGCTCAATCGGCAGTTCCGGCTCGGCCCGCTCCAGTTGCCTGACGATCTCGATCACCTGCCCGCTGTCGGCCAGGTCGAACTGCCGCGTCGAGATGTATCGACTGCCCATCTCGACGATCAGTTTGCCCGTGGTGGCCTTCGTGTCCGTGGGCTGGAATCTTAACTTGAAATCCGCTGCGCCAAATTCCGCCGCCGTTATTTCACTCGTGTCGAGGGCATCCCGCCCTCGCGTGTCGTCCATCGTCCATCGTCCATCGTCCATCGTCCCTCCACCATCGCCGCCCGCGTGGGTCACGCGAATGACCGCGGCGCCCTGCTCGATAATCCCGCCGGCCTCCATCAACGCCGCCACCAGCGTCATCTTGTGGCTGGGCAGCTCATAGACGCCCGGATTCTTGACCGCCCCGGTCACCGAGACCGTCGCGATCCGATACGTCCGAACCGTCGCCAGCACCGACGGAACCGAAGCGATATACCGCGGATGGTACGCCTCGACGATGGCGGACTCGATATCGCCCAGCGTCAGGCCCGCCGCCGCCATCCTGCCGATCAGCGGCAGCGTCAGCATCCCATCGGCCCCGATCCGGCAGACATACGGCATGATCTGCTGGCTGTCGGCCGATTCGTATGCCGTGACCACCTGCAGGATGCCGGGCATGGTCAGTTCCAGCACATCCCCGGCCACCACCCGGTACGCCCCGCCGCCGAGGCGGGCTTTGACCAGCCGGTCCGTATCCACCGTCGGGTGGCACAGCCCCGCCTGCTCGAAGGCCTCCAGTTCCGCCGCCGACGGCAGTCGCACATTATCCCCGCATCCGGCCAGGACCATGCACGCCACGGGCAGCGCCACATACGTCAGGACAAACGCCCTGACACCCTTTTTGAAAAGGTATTTCCACTTCACGGAGTTCACCTTGTCTTCACCTCCTCATCGCGTCGACATGCCCGTCCCCACAACCGACAGGCCGACGTCAGGTCGAATGAGTTATTTTGTCTGGCCTCCTGAGTGATTCATCGTCGGGGTATCTCACGGTGCAGCCATACTCCAAGCCCTTCGACATGCCTGTTGGGAGGACCCGCCTCAGACCGCGGTCCGTATCCGCGGCGAATCGTCGCTGTGGCTAAGGCAGCGGGGGTCGGAACGGACTACGAAGAACGGGTCGAAACGGTATCCGTATGGGCGGCCTGCCCGCGCTGAGGGGCGCGACCGCCCCGATACTCATCAGCCGGGCGTTGTCCGTCGGCAGGTACACCCGCGTCAGGCCGAACGGCTCAAAATAGCTCATGCCCCCCGGCATCAGAACATCGTCCTCCTCCTCATTGTTCTGTCCGGCCGCCTGGGCCCCGCCGACGGCGAGCACCCCCAGCAGCGCCAGGGCGACGAACAGCCACACGAGTCTGCGTCCTACACCGCCTGTGTCCGCGTCGATCCGTCTGTGGTTTCTGTTCACATCCATCATAGCCTTTCTCACATCCACCTCATCAGCCTCCGAATTCCTCCAGCCACCACGCCGTCAGCAGCCGGAGATCCCCAAAGTCCACGTCTCCATCACCGTCGATGTCCGCCACCATGCACGGCGGACACGACACGCACGCCGGGTCCCGCATACAGTCCGCCAGGACCGCGACGTCAAAGAAGTCCACGAAATTGTCCAAGTTCAGATCCCCCGGCCCGCCCAGCATCGCCAACGCCTGGAGCATCTCTCCGGCGAAGGCATGGTAGGAATAACCCCAGATCGACAGGTGCTCCAGCACGGCCCCGGAAGCGGCCACGCCGTTGATCAGCGCCGTCCTGGCCCGCGACAGCGCCCCGCCCAGGTTTAGCCCCGGGTGCCGCCTGGCCGCGGCCGCCAAGCCCTTGGCCGCGTAGATCGCGTCCTCGCTGTAGCCGCCGGCAAACGGCGACTGCCCCGCCGAGTTGGTATGGTCGAATCGCCAGTAGAACGCCCCGGCCTGGGGCTGGCCTACGGGGATCTGGTGGCCCACAAGCAATGCAGGCAGGTCCGAGAGCCGCTTGAGATTCCAATAGGCGGCCCCGACCCCCGATGGGTCAATCAGTGTGTTGTCCAGCGGCCCGGTGCTCGCCAGCGCCCAGGTCGCCACGCCCATTGCCATCACGGGGTAGTTCGACGAGGCATCATCGACCTTCGCCAGCCAGTCCAGCAGCCCTTGCCGCCACATGGTCTTATCCGCCGCATTGACGTAGTACGCCGCCACGACGTGGTGGGCGATGTAGAAAACCGCCGTGGACGGCTCCGTCCCGCCGTATCCCGCCAAATACCGGGCAGTCCCACCAACATCCTGCGATATGAACCGATAGCACGTCTCCAGCGCCGTCCGCCAGATATTGTCCTGCGGGTCCGCCGCCGTCC
The DNA here is from genome assembly GCA_011057845.1 of Phycisphaerales bacterium. Lineage (GTDB taxonomy): Bacteria > Planctomycetota > Phycisphaerae > Sedimentisphaerales > Anaerobacaceae > UBA2266. The sequence continues at coordinate 3,655 of DSDB01000163.1, forward strand.
GGCTCAGTTGCATCAGCGCCAATGCCTCATCCCCCAGGAAATTCCACTGCGGCGCCGTCAGGATGTATCCCCCCGCCAGTTCCGCCGATGCCAGATACCCCGCATCCCCCGTCCATATATACGCATCGACCATGCCCGCGGCAATCGCCCCCGTATAGAGGGCCTCCTGAGGCCAGATGCCCGCCGAGACCCCGACCTTGATCTGCTTGTCCTCCAGACGGTCGGCAACCCGGACCATCGCCTGTCCCGGCGTCGTCGCATCTGCCGCTGCCGGCGCCCACGCAAACACACTCCCCACCGTAATAACGCTCAACCAAACCCGCACAATATACCGCCTACTCTGTGGTCTTATGCTCTGCTCAACCGCGCGCCAACTCCACCACTCCATCCTGCCTGTTCCACACAACCTGCGTCGGGCCGATACGTCGGGCTCTACCCGCTCAGCACATGCTGTCACTCAAATATCAAGTCACGACCGTACCATCATACGCAATTAGCCTGCCACTCCACAATCGTGGCAAGTACGGCATTTTGGCCACTTTTTTCGCAATTCATCCACGCCAAAACACGTGGCAAATACGTAGTAAGTCCGCGTCCTACAGGTGGCCTCACCGCACGCAGGGCCCGTTTGAAGAGTGTCTTTCTCTGGCCGCGGGGCATGCAATCACGGCGTGCTATACCCCCCGAAGACGAACTACACGTGGCAAATACGTAATCCCAACCCCAATCTCCCCGTGGAACACGTGGCAAATACGCAGAAGACACCTGCCTCCCGGGCGTGAATAGGGCCGCGTAGTTGTCTCAGATGCAAGGCGTCCTGCGCAGCAGGTTGGGCCGATCAGGAATGCCTGCAACCGTCTACTGCGATGTAGGCAGACCCATAGCCGAGGCGATGCGGACCAGGTCGATGAGGTTCTCGGCCCCGAGTTTCTGCATGATACGACGCCGCTCATCCTCCACCGTTCGCCTGGAACGGCGGCGGATATCGGCTATCTCCCGGTTGCTCCTGCCCTGGAGGATCATCAGCAGGGTCTCGCGTTCGAGGTCGGTCAGGGCGTGAACGGGCGCCCCGTGCCCGTTGCGTGATACATGGCTCAACACCGACCGCACCGCCGATTGCAACGACCGTCGCGACAGGGGCTTCTCAATGAACTCCACCACCCCCAGTCTCATGGCCTCCACCGCCACCTTCACATCCCCGTAGCCCGTCACCATGATGGCCGGCAGCAGCGGACAGACCGCCTTGGCCTGGCGCAGCAGCTCCAGACCATCCATGTGGGGCATCCGCAGATCGGTAATCAGCAGGTCGCACCGCCGCGACTGAAGAGCCTTGACGCACTCGTCGGCCGAGTCGAAACACGCCACCTCCACGTCCAGGTCCTCCAGCGTCCGCTGGACCGATTCCCGCACGTCCTCATGGTCGTCCACGAAGAAGACCGTCGTCCGCCCTGTTGTCTCGCTGCTCATTACGATTTCTCCTTCGCGGAAACGGGCAGCCGCACAAAGAAGGTCGTTCCTTCTCCATAGCGGCTCTCGGCCCAGACCTTGCCCTCGACACCCTCGACAATCTGCTTGACCACCGGCAACCCCAGACCCGTCCCCTGACCAACCCGTTTCGTCGTGAAAAACGGCTCAAACAACCTGTCCACATGCTCCGGGACCACGCCCCCACAGTTGTCGGCAAAGGCCAATTCCACCTGCTTGTCCCGCATCCGCCCGGTAATCTTCAGCGTCCGGCCACCCGTGCCGTTGGCTGCCTGCATGGCGTTCTCCAACAGGCAGAAGCACACCTGAGCCAGTTCATCTTCCCTCATATCCACAACCGGTAGCCGCCGCAGATTGCCCACTTCCACCGTCAGACCTGCCCGGCAGGCCATCTCGACCATCGGGCCGACGACCTCGTTGATCGTGGCATCGACCCTGGCGGGCCTGTGACCCGACAGAGGATGTCTGGCCCTGGCCAACAGGCTACCCGCCATCTGCTCCAGTTCCGTCGAGGCTCGTAATGACCGCTCCAGAGACCGGCGAACCCGCGGGCCGCCGTCCTTGTCATCCACATGCGCCAGGGCCTCTTCGATGGACAGGTTGATCACCGTCAACGGCCGCTTGAGGTCGTGGTGCAGCATCGCGCTGAGGACGCTCATGGATGCCAATTGTTCGGTGCGGACCAGCTTTTGTCGGTACTGCTCCAGTTCCACCATCTCCGTCACGTCCGAGCCGTGAATAGCCACATGAACCACCTTGCCCGTCGCATCCAGAACCGGCCACACCGAGTGCAACATCGTCTTGCCCGCCCGCACGTCGCGGAACTGCACGGGCCGGCCCGACCGGAAGACCTCCTCGACGCGGGCCCGCCGCTGCTGCGCCAGGTCCGGCGGAATCAGGTCGTAGGCCAACATCCCCACGAGGTTTTCGCGGGCAATGCCAAACTCCCGAGCCAGCATCTCATTGGCCGCCAGGATCGTCCCGTCCCGGTCCATCAGGAACACCTCGTCCATGGCCGAATCCATCAGGGATCGCATGTCGTCGGTGGCCGCCACGTGCTCGGTCACATCCAGAACCGTGCCCTCATAGAACAGCGTTTGTCCGGCGCCGTCCCGCACGGCGCGTGCGTATTCGACCACGTGGATCGGCCGTCCGTCGCGCCGTATCCAGACGGATTGGAGCCCTCGGATGACGCCATCTTGTTCGATCTGCTCCTTGAAGCGCGACCGCGGATACTGCGGCTCGAATCCCCCTTCTTCGAGATTGCGCGCGGCAAGGTCCTCGAATCGCTCATACCCCAGCATGGCCACCAGGGCCGGGTTGGCCATCAGAATCCGGCCGTCCGGCGTCGTCCGATAGATCCCCACGGGGGCATGGAGCGTGAAGTCCTCGAACGAATCCTCCGATGGAGCCGTCGCGCGAAGGCGCTGCTCAACCTGGTTCATCCTCGCCCGCAGAAGCTCCAGTTCCGCGACCCACCCCGCGTCAGCCTTCAATCCACCTCGCATCAAACACCTGCTCTTCTTCGGGCATCAGGCGCTGCGGCCCAATTCTATACAAAGATGCCCGCGCTCGCAAAAAGACCCAGACGTCCGTGTCCACGCCACGGCCAACCGCCAAATCCTCGGTAGTTTAACACGTAATGCCCCAACGTGTCAAGAATAATCCGGTAGTATACGGATATAATCCCTTCTGTGGCCCCGCCGGAATATCCAAAACAGGGCCCTGGACACGTGGCAAATACGTATATTGACCCAAAATGCTGCCACCGCGGACCCCACAAAACACGTGGCAAATACGTATACCACGGCCGCTGAACCTGTCGGGAGAAACACACATTGGGTATGGCTGATTGTACGGAATCGATCTTCCGCTGGGCCCTGTTGGCGAACTGGTGGAGCGGCCGTTCGCCCATTGCCATGAGACGGGAGGCATGCGGCGTACCCACCTGAAGACC
>DSDB01000458.1 GCA_011057845.1 Phycisphaerales bacterium
GGCATGACCACGCCCGGCGGCTTCGGCAGCCGTTCGATGGAGTCGCTGGCGCAGGGGACGCTCCAGGCCTGCCGCGACGTGTATGGAACGCAGATTCCGCATTACTTCCGCGACTTGTATACGGACGACCGGTCGGTGGCCCCGCTGGTGCAGTATGCGTCGGACCTGGAGACGGACAACCCGAAGTGCGTGGTCTCGATCATCGGCTGTACGGGCGACTGGCTGGGTGGCTGGGACGGCCTGGAACGCGGCTCGGTGGATAAGCACATTACAGAGGACCTGCAGGGCGGGCGGCTGCCACAGGTCATCGGCCGCGGAGAACCGGCGATCATCGTCTGCCACTGGCCGGGCGTGTATTTCAACGGTCAGAAGGTGGGCTTCAACATCTTCAAGGAGGTCGTCCGCCGTCTTGAAGCCCGCTACGATAACCTGATCTGGATGAAGCTCTGCGAAATCGCCCGCTACTGGGCGGCCAGGGAACTGACGAAGATCGAAGCCGCCGACGGTAAAATCACCTTCAGCGCCCCGTTCGCCGCAGACCAATTCACCATCCGCGTGAAATCCCCATCCGCCGCCCCGCCCAAACTGACCGCCGCCGGCAAGGTCATAACCCTCACCGAGGTGAAAAAGCCCCTCGACCTCAAGGCCGGAACCTGGCACAGGAACGCGGACTCACTTGCCGTGTGCTTCAGCCTTGCCAAGGGAGTCACAACTCTCGATACCTCCACATGACGGAGCGTGTAGGGTGTGCAACTCGTTGCACACGCCGATTGTCCACGAGCAGCGTGTGCAAGAAAAATCTTGCACACCCTACCCGCCTGGAAAAGGAAGTCACCGATCTGGTCATATCATCCTGATGTCACCCAATGATTGATACCGATGCCACCCAGCCCCATGTGGCGGCGTTTCGGTCATTATGTGTCACCGGGAACTTGATGCAGCTCAGGTCCCCGCGTAAGCCTTCCTGACTTCATCGGCGATAATGGACAGGCCCTTGCGGACGGATGGCTCATCGGGGGCGTAATTGACGCGGATGCACTCGTCCTTGTGGCGCCAGGGCTCGTCCAAGCCGGGAAAGAAGTGCCGGCCGGGCACGACGAGGACGCCGCAGGCCTTGAGGCGTTCATAAAGCTCGCCGCAGGTGATGGGCAGGTCGCGCAGCCACAGCCACAGGAAGAAGGCCCCCTCCGGCTTGTGGATGTGGAAATCAACGCCCGCCAGTTCCTCCATCAACTGGGCGACGGCCGATTCCGCGCGCCTCTGGTAGAACGGCCGTATCACCTGGCGGCTCAACTCGATAATCTCGCCGCTACGGACCATCTCCGTCGCCATCGCCGCCCCCAGCCCCCCGGGAGCCAGGCTCATGATGGCGTTAATCTGGGAGATCATGGCGATAACGGCCTCGTTGGCGATGGTGATGCCCGTGCGGGCCGCCGGCAAGCCCAGCTTCGAGAGGCTCATGCAGACAATCGTGTTATCGTCCCAGACGGGCCGGACCTCCGTGAAGATGATATTGGGAAACGGGGCCCCATAGGCATTGTCGATAATCAGCGGGATGCCCCTGTCGCGGGTCAGTTGCCCCAGACGGGCGATCTCATCGTCGGTCAGCACGTTGCCGGTGGGGTTGGTCGGCCGCGAGACGCAGACGGCCCCGATCTCATCGGTGATATGGAGGGCGTCGAAGTCCACCCGGTACTTGAAGATGTGCTCGTCGAGGTGATCGATCTCAGGTCTGGCGGCAGTGAAAACGTTCTCAACCAGGCCGACGTCGCTGTAGCCGATATACTCGGGGGCCAGTGGCAGGCAGATCTTGCGGGTGGAGCCGTCCTCGCAAGGCCCCGCGAACAGATTGAACAGAATAAAGAACGCGGACTGGCTGCCGTTGGTCAGGGCGATGTTGGCGGGCGTAATGGGCCAGCCGTAGCGCTCGCCCAGCAGTTGGCACATCGCCTCGACGAAGGCCCGATTGCCGCCCGGCGGGTCGTACTCGCCGACGGCCCGCTCGAATTGCCCGGGACGGTCGAGCAACTTCTGCAGGGCTCCGCGAAAACGGGCTTCCACCGCCGGGATATGGGCGGGATTACCGCCGCCGAGCATAATCATGCCGCCAGCGGCCGCGGCCAAGCCGAGGTCGTCCATCAACTGGCCGATGCCGGAGCGGGCCGCGATCTTCTGTCCGAACTTCGATATCCTCATGGTATCGTGAACTTGCGAAATCCGTCGATCAGAGCCTTTGTTATAGGACCTGGCTTGCCGTCGGCAATCGGCTTACCATCGAACTTGACCACGGGGATGATGTCCTTGGTCGTAACGGCGATGAACAGTTCGTCGGCGGTTTTGGCGTCCTGGGGAGTGAGGGATTGCTCGATGAGGCCCATGCCCAGGTTAGTGGCCGCCTTGAGGACGAACTGCCGTGTGATGGACGGCAGGATGTTGCTGGTCAGCGGGGCGGTGCGGATGGACCGCCCGAAGACGGCAAAGAACGCAGATGAGGAACCTTCCGTGATCATTCCGGCCTCATCGATGAGGATGGCCTCGCTGCAACCGCGATTCTCCGCATCCTGACGGGCAAGGACGTTGGCCAGGAGGTTGAGGCTCTTGATGTCGCACCGCTTCCAACGCCAGTCGGGGTGGGTACAGACGGCGATGCCGGCGGCTTTCTCAGCGGTCGAATCCGGCGCGGGACTGATGGTAAGCAGGAAATTGGGCGTGAGATCGGGCTTCCAGACATGGTTTCGGCGATCGCTGCCTCGCGTGATGTGGAAGTAGATCTTGGCATCCGCCAGTTGGGCCTGTTCAAACGCACGCATGACCCGGTCGCGAATAGTGGATATGTCAATCCCGGTGATGTAAACAGCGGCAAGGGAACGCTCAAACCGCTTGAGATGCTCCTCAAGGGCGAAAAGCCGCCCGCCGTAGCTGCGCAGAACCTCGTAGACGCCGTCACCAAAGAAGACCCCGCGGTCCAGGTAGACCGGGTCCAGGCTGTCGAGGGGGATGATTCTGTCGCCGACCATGGCCAAATCCATATCCGTCGCTCCAAAAAAAACGCTTCCGATGGGCTTAGAACCGCGATTTTGTCGGCCAAGATACAAAAAAACGGCGCATTTGGCTTTACAAAAATCGTGAAAAACCTATAATGTGGGGCTTTCCTGAGTTGGCAGATATGGACCTGGAGTCTTAGACATGTACGCAGTAGTTGAACAAGGCGGCAAGCAATACAAGGTATCCGAAGGCGATTCGCTGAAGATTGAACTGGCGGACGTCGCGCCGGACGCCACCACGATTGAGATGGATAAGGTGCTCTTCGTCCAGGACGACAGCGGGCATAAGATCGGCACGCCCTATGTGGAGGGGGCCAAGGTGGTGGCCAGTTTCCCCAAGACGGCTGATGAGGCAGTGGTCAAGGGTCCGAAGCTCTATCCGACGTATCTTCGCCGCCGCAAGAACAGCCGGCGCAGAATCGGCCACCGGCAGAAGTACCTCCAGGTCACAATCGACAAGATTCAGGCTTAGACCTGGGCTTTGTGCCTCGAAATGACCTCCTCGGCTCGCGCACGCCATGCGTCCGAGCCGTTTTTCTTGAAGAACTCGAAGGATTCGTCGTCCACGAGTTCGCCAAGAATGACCTTTCGCACGGTGGCGTCGTCGATTTCGGTGATGATGCGCTTGCGGATGCACTCGAGTTCCAGGAGGAACCGGCCGTGGTCCTCCGTGAACACGTGCTCGAGCTTCTTGCGAAGATGGCCTGAATAGGCCGGGCAATAGCCCTCCGTGCCGATGGCGATCTGCAACGGCCCGCGGCGAACTGTGGCTGGCACGTAGAAATCGCACAAATCGGGCATATCCACGACGTTGCAGAGGACCTCCAGCTCCTGACAATCGAGGTAGATGCGTTCGTTGAGCTTGCGGTCGTTGGTCGCGGCGATAGCCAGGACGGCCTCGGCAAGGTAATTCTTGGAGTATTTCGAACGGATCAGTTCGGCATTGCGCCCCGTCGTCGCCCGGACAACGGCATCGTCGATCTTGTCGGCCACGAGGACCAGCCTGGCGCCGCAGTCCAGCAGGACCCTGGCCTTACGAGCGGCCACAGCGCCTCCACCGATGACAACCACACGTCGATCCTGTAACTCAAGGTATATTGGGTACTTAGCCATGAACCACCCCTCTTTCTGTCATCCGTTATCGGTCAGGCCATACCACCCAGCGCGGACACCACGGTCCACGCCCCGGCCGGGCCCCCATACGCCAAAAAGCACCCGGCTCTATGTTTATTGTATCATCCACGCAGCCCAGGGCCAACGCAATTCCCCTGAACCCCAGTCAACGCAGCTTTGGAGCGTGTTTTCCGTTCGCAAACAGGCCATTTTGCGGTAGACTGCGCTTCTCGAAAAGGCCATGTTCTTCGCAGTGTACAGGCTGCTGGAATGAGTGATTAAAGGGATTACGCCATGAAAGTCGCACTGTTGGGGCTACCACAGTCGGGTAAGAGCACGCTTTTCGCGGCCGTCAGCGGCAAGCAGGCGGCGCCGATGGGCTCGACGGCAATCGAGGAGGCCATCGTCTCCGTACCGGATGAGCGTCTGGACTGGCTGACCGCCTACTGCAAGCCCAGGAAGATAGTGCATGGCACCATTGACTGTCTGGATGTGCCGGGGCTGAGTTTTGCCGATGAGCATGGGCGAACGGCGGCCAGACGGCTGTTGAGCGGGCTGCGGACGGTCGACCTGATCGTTCTGGTGGTGCGGGCCTTCGAGGATGTGACGGTTCCGGCGTATCGCAACCGGGTCGATACTGCGGGGGACCTGTCGGAATTGCGGACGGAACTGCTGTTGGCGGACCTGGAGTTGATCGAGACGCGGATCGAGCGGCTGGAGAAGCAGGTGAACAAGCCGACCCAGACACAGTCACGGGACCGGGTGGAATTGGCGTTGCAGCTTAAGTTGCGAGAGGCGATCGAGTCGGAGCGGCCGGTCAGTACGGCCCTCGAGACAGAGGCCGAGAAGGCGATGATCAAGTCGCTGGCGTTCCTGACACAGAAGCCGTTCGTCGTCGTGGTCAATATGGGCGAGGAGGGGTTGGAGGCGGGATTCGAGCCATGCGGAAAGCTGGGGCAGGATGCACCGGTGATTGCACTTTGCGCGAAACTGGAGCATGAACTGGCACAGCTCGACGCCGGCAGCCGCGCGGAGTTCATGGCGGACCTGGGCATCAAGGAGTCGGCGCTGGCCATGTTCGTCAACTCATGCTACCGGGCCTTGGGACTGATCAGCTTCCTGACCATCGGCCCGGACGAGGTTCGGGCCTGGCCGATCACCGCCGGGACGATCGCTCACGATGCGGCCGGCAAGGTCCACACCGACATCAAACGCGGATTCATCCGCGCCGAGACATTCGCCTACACGGACCTGCGGCAGTACGGTGATGAGAAGGCGCTGAAAGCCGCGGGCAAGATCCGCCTCGAGGGCAAGGAGTACGTCGTCCGGGACGGAGACATCATCAACTTTCGTTTCAACGTATAGGGCAATATGCTACTTCGGCGGGTAGAACACCCCCAGGACCATGAACTGGTGTTGGAAGCGCTGCATGTTGCCTAGATAGAAGAAGACATTCCCGTCCGGCGAGCACATCCTAACGAGCCACCGCTCTCGGATCTTCTGTAATAGTGTCGCTTCATCCCTATAACTGTGCCGCCAGCTACGGTACGACTGTCCAAGCTCCCAGTCTACTATGGGCAGCTTGTGTCCTGTGCAATCGGCGGCTTGAGCACATGTGAAAAAGTAGTAGAACCTGAAGGGTATCTGCTCGATGCTCTTCTTAACCCTGTCAAAGAATGAAAGCTGGGCATAACATGCTTCACGTTGGGCTTGCTTCTCCAGAGGCGCCTTCTCCCATGAGAAACTCACGCGACTCGGCTTGACCGTAGCCAGCGAGCGGCCCTCCCGAAGACACGCCGTTATTGCGCAGGAATCCGCCAATACGGTGGGCACAACAATCTTCTCGCGGTCCCGCCAACCGTTCTTTCGCGTGTCGAGGACCCGCACTATTTCGATGGAGTCGGTGTCCACTTTATAGCTTTCCGCCCTCTGGTCCCTCTTGGCCTTCTCGCATCGCACACGTAGAACGGTGTACTTTGCGAATTTCTTTGATTCGTCAAGATCGCGAAATGGTATCGGATAGAGCCGTATCCATTCACGCGTCTTGACATCGATTCCTGCACAGCAAACCGTCTCGCCATACCTCCTGCTTGGAGTCGGGTAGGCCTTGACCGTAATGAGAACCTCTCTTTCCTGCACCGCCATGCTGGTCCTTCCGTTGCTGTATTCAGAGGTGCTTCACCTTGAGCCCGCCGTCGTCTCGCTGCCGTAGAGTCGCGGCCACACAGCTTCGGTGGCAATATGAGGCCATCTTCTCGAAACACAATAGGCAGCAGTGACGTCTTAAGACATGCCCGTAAGCGAGTTCGATAGCTTCCAGAGAGTCGGCCAGATGCTGTTGAAAGGCCAAGAAGAACGTCGAGTAGTCGCCGTCTCTCTTAAGTCTTTCCCGGACAAGCTTCGGACTGCCGAGTTGTCTGATATGCACGTAGTCAATGGCTTCATCCCGTAGTCTGGCCGCCAGCCCAGATTTTGAGAACCCGGGTTTCCTCGATAGGGCAATCTCTCGGACGTCAATGACGCAATCCACCGTATGGTGCCGCAAGAGACCTATCAGCTCATCCAACGTGCGGCCCTCATAACCAATCGTGTACAGCGTCTTCGCCATCGTCATATCCTGAAGAAACAGCTTGGCTGTGTATTCTATCGGACGCCGTGCTCGCTATGTGGAGTTTTTTGGGCCGCCGCGGTATAATCAGTTCGCCTCAGGTGGCGAAATCCGCGGTCATGGCGTGTGCCGAACGGTAGTGGCCCGGTTCTTGGGGAGCGCAATATGGTCTTGTGTGGCAGTCGGTACCGTGGAACATAAGTAACGAGTCGGTTGTTAGTTGTTGGTATATCATACACTCTGGCAGGAGGCACAACATAAATGAGGGCAGTCGCATTAACAGGGATTCGCAAGTCGGCGGTGGTGGAGGTTGCGGAAC
>DSDB01000258.1 GCA_011057845.1 Phycisphaerales bacterium
CCGCTGAAGCCGGAGCCGTGCTCGCCGATCATGGTGTCGTAGCCGTCCGGCAGGGTATCGACGAACTCGTGGACGTATGCCCGGTGGGCGGCCTCGGTGATCTCCTGCCGGGTGGCGTCGAGGCGCCCGTAGGCGATGTTGGCGGCGACGGTATCGTTGAATGTGACCACATTCTGGGTCACCATCGCGATCTGATCGCGCAGACTTCGGAGCCGCACGTCGCGGATGTCCACTCCATCGATCAGGATGCAACCGCTGTCGGGGTTGTAGAATCTCGGCACGAGGTTCATCAGCGTCGTCTTGCCGGAGCCGTTGCCCCCGACGATGGCGACGTTGTGGCCCGCCGAGATGCTCAGGTTCACGCCCCGCAGGGCGGGCGTCGAGCTGCGCGGGTAGGTGAACACCACGTCTCGGAACTCAATTCCGCGATTGAGCGGGGCAAGGTTTTGGGCGTCGGGCTTTTCGTATTCCGTCGGCGAGTCCATCAGGCCGAAGATGCGTTCGGCGGCGGCCTCGGCCTCCTGGATGGCGGGCCAGATGTCGCCGGTCTTGCGAGCGGCCTCGGCGGCACAGCCCAGGAGGATCAGCAGGCCGAGGAATTCCGTGCCGTCCATCGAGCCGCCTGTGACCCATTGCGCCCCGATGACCAGCGCTGCGGAGCCGGCGGCCATGCCGAGGACCTCCATGATCGGCTGTGTGGCCGCCTCGACCTTGGACATCTTGAGGACCTGCTTGAGGAAACGACGGTTTACGGTGCGGAAGCGCTTGTTCTCATACTCGTACTGGTTATAGACCTTGATTACCCGAACCGAGGCCAGTGCCTCCTGCAGTTTGCCGAGCATTTCCGAACTGACCATGAGGGATTTTCTGGTGGCCTTGCGCATCTTCTTGCCAAGCACGACGAGCAACCCCACCACGAAAGGCACACCGCAGGTGAAGACGAGCGTCAGTTTCCAATCGAGCCACAAGGCCGCCAGGAGCAGAAACAGTGCGTTGAGGGGCTCGCGGATGGCCTTGCCAAGCATGATCTTGATGGCCTTTCGCATGACGCTGGTGTCGCGGATGATTCGGCTGACGCTGTCGCTGGGCCGTTCTCCGGCGAAATAGCCGATCGGCATCTCCAGGACGTGCGCGTAGGCGTCTTCCCGCAGGTCGCTGATCGCCACCTGGACGGTCTTCTGCGCCAGGTACTCCTGAACGAACTTGGCGGCACAACGCACAACCGTGATGACACCTACGCCCAGGACGATGAAAATCACGGCCTTGGTCTTGCTGTCCCTGGTTTGCTCGCGGGGCACGAAGCTCATGAGCCGCTCCAGCCGGCTCAGATAGAATGGACGGTCGCCCGTTTCTATCAAGAGCGTCTCCATGCGGGCTGCGCCGTCGCCGTCGGCCCGCCGCACCTGCAGAGTTACTTGCCGCTCGTCGGGGGCCGTGGCGAGTTCCTCCAGCAAATCCAGCGACCAGTATTGCGGGTCGGACGATTCGATAAGTAAGCCGCCGACCCCTACGACTCGGTCGAACTCGGCCAGACCGGCCTTCTCGCCGAGGCTGGCATCCTTGACGTCGGTCACAAGGAGGTGGTGGGCAATGTCGGACTGCATGAAGTCGACGTTGCCGGGCACGTAGAACTCCAGGCCGTAGCGGTGAGAGACCACCTTGCGGTCGACCCAGCCGTGAAGCCCCTCGTCCCCCATCATGACCTTGAGCAGGGGGATGACCGTTACGAAGCTCAACGACAGCAGCGCCGAAACGACCATGGCGCTGAGCACGACGGTAATAACCCGCGGCCACTGTGCCAAAACATATTTCAACAAACGGCTGAGCGATTTCACGTGGGTCGGACCCCAAATCAATAAGAATAGAAAGGGCTCCGGCGGGGGCGGAGGGGTATATGTGCTCCACGATCCTACCGCAGCCACAAAGGCCGCACGGTATCAGAATCCGCCGCACCGGTCAACCTTAAAGGAGCACGTTGACCGGACAGTGGCTTTGTGCTAGTTTCCCGGTTTTGCCAGGGGCCTCAAGGAGCCGGCCATGAAGATTGATTGCCTCGTACTCGGCGATTTCCAGACCAACTGCTATGTCCTGCGCCGCGATATGGCGGCGAAGGACTGTCTGATTATCGACCCCGGCCTGCAGGCCCGGGCGTTGCTGGATTTCCTGGCAACAGGCGGCCTTGAGCCGGTGGCGGTCATCCTGACCCACGGGCACATCGACCATATCGCGGGCATCAGCCTGCTGCGGCAACGCTATCCCGGCATCCAGGTGTGTATCCATCCGGCTGACGCCGATATGCTTACCGAACCAACGGCGAATCTGTCGCTTCTGACCGGTGAGATGTTTACGGACAGGCCCGCGGATATTCTGCTCGATGGTGACGGCGACGTGGAATTCGCCGGTGTGCGGCTCAAGGTCCTGCATACACCCGGCCACACGCCTGGCGGGATCTGCCTATATAGTCCGCAAGACGCGGTTGTGTTCACCGACGATGCCCTGTTCGCGGATTCCATCGGCCGAACGGATTTCCCCGGCGGTGATACCCGCCAATTGCTCCAGGCCATTCGCCAGAGGCTCCTGACGCTGCCGGCAGAGACCGTGGTTTACCCAGGACACGGTTCGGAGACGACGATAGCTGCGGAGAAGGCGCACAATCCATTCCTCTGATCGGGACCGCCTGATGCCGCGCCCCGTGTGTTACCGTATCTGGCCGGGTTGCGTCCCATAAGAGAAGTCAAGGCCGCACTCCACTCAATAGGCTTTGGGAGTGTTGATTGTAAGGACTTATTTAATAAAGACTTACGTCTCACTTTCTGCGTCAGCGGTCTGCGGTGTCGCCAGCCTACCCATCTACGGCAAGCCATAGGCTTGCCCTGCCGATAGAACCTTCTGATGCTTGCGGCCGTCCGGTCCATGGCACATGCCGGCGGACTCAAACTGTTACCGGCTGTCAGATACGGCCCAGAGGGTTCCCAGGGCAATACGTTGAGGTATGCACAAATGGCACAAGACCAACCCACGCCAGTTGGTACGGACCACACACTCGCGAACGAATCTCGACCCTTACGGCGGCCTCGCCTGCCCGGGTTTCTGAACAAGCTCAGCGTGAGGTTCCTTCTGGCCACCGGCCTGATGGCTGTGATGTTCGCGGCCTTTGTGCTGGTTCGCTCGTACCACCGCAATTATGCCCATGCCCACCAGTTGCTTGCGACTCAGAGCGAACTGGCCCTCCATTTCGATCTGGCCATCCGGGAGTACGTGGGCGATACCATCCGCCCGTTTGCGCAGCAGTACGTGTCGGACGATGATTTCATTCCGGAGACCATGTCCACATCGTTCGTGGCCCGCAGCATCTTCGAGAAGGTCCGCCGGCAGTTCCCGGACTACCTCATCAAGTTCTCCTCGGACAACCCGCGAAACCCGGTGAATCAGGCCAGCGACGCGGAACTGGGGATTATCCGTTATTTCACCGAGCACCCCGACGTTGACACCTGGTGCGGCCCAATCACCATCGACAACCGGCGGTACCAGGCGCGTTTCTATGCCCGGCGCATGAAGGCCGGCTGCCTTCAGTGCCACGGGGAACCGGCCGATGCGCCCCGGTCGCTCATCGCCCGATACGGTGACATAGGCGGTTTTCATCGTCCTCTGGGGTCGGTCATCGCACTGGATACGGTCGCCATACCCACAAGCGCCGTGGAAGCCGCCGCGGCGCGCGACGCCGTGGTCAACGCCGCCGTTATGGGCCTTGGCGTCTGCATCCTCCTGGCGTCGGTCTACTGGGTGTTTCGCGCACTGGTGGTCAGGAGACTCGCCGCGATCGCCGACCACTTCCGTCAGGCCGTTGATTGTGCCGACGACGTGCGCGTGGAGCCCATCGAATACCGCGGAGACGACGAAATCGGGGCCCTGATCGGGGCATTCAATTCGCTGATGCAACGCTTGCGAAGTCTCCAAGAGTCGCTCGAAGACAGGGTGCGACAACGCACGCGGGAACTCCAGTGCGCCAACGAGGCGCTGGAGAACGAAATGAACGAGCGCCAACAGGCCGAGGCGGAGATTGAAATGCTGGCGCGTCTGCCCGACGAGAGTCCGCATCCGGTCGTCCGCGTCAGTTGCACGGGCGGTCTACTCTACAGCAACAAGGCCAGTTCCGCATTGGTCGAGATGTGGTGCGGCCACCATGAGAGCCACGTGTCCGGGCAATGGCTGAAGTTCCTCAAGGAGACCACGGACGCGGGGCAACCTCGGCAGGTCGAGGTCGAATGCGCGGATCGTATCCTGTCGTTGACCTTCTGCCCGATTGTGGAGGCCGGATACATCAACTGCTACGGGCTGGACATCACCGACCGCAGACTCGCGGAGGAGAAACTGACCCAGACCCTTTGCGAAGTGCGGCGATACAACCAGCTCATGGCGGGGCGGGAGCAGCGGGTTCTGGAGCTGAAGCGCACCATCAACGACCTGCTTGCCGAACTCGGCCGCGAACCCATGTTCCGAATCGTCGAATCGGACAGTGAGGCGACCGGCGAAGGCACGGCGGCGTCGGAGTCCGTCGAGGCGGCCCGGCCGCGACGCCCCCGCCGTCTGAAGGAGACCCCTTTGGTCGATACGGCGGCGGCCCGGCGCGAGGGCATCGAATGTCCCGAGATCAAGGTGGGATTCCTTCCTATTCTCTGCGCGGCTCCGCTTCTGTATGCCCATCGTCAAGGCCTCTTTGCGGCCCGGGGCCTGGACGTTACGCTGTCTTCGACGGCGAGGCCGAGCGGCATCAAGGAACTGATGGCCGCGGGGAGTTTGCACGCCGCCCATATGCCCATGTCCATACCCCTGGTTCAGCGGTTGAAACTCGACGGCCGAGCCTCCGACATCACATTGGCCGCCATGATGAACGTCAACGGCCAGGCGATAACCCTGGCGTCCCGGCATGCGGGCCTCACGGACCCCCGCGACATAAAGGGATTCACCTTTGCCGTGCCGTACCGTTTTAGCATGCACTACTATCTGCTTTGTCATTTCCTTGCGTCCCACGGCCTTGACCCGCTCGGTGATGTTATGATCAAGGAGGCGCCGCCGGCCCGAATGCCCTGGTTCCTGCAGAAGGGTTGGATCGACGGTTTCCTCGCTCCGGAGCCGTTCAACCAGATCGCGGTGCATCAGGAAACAGGGTACATCTACCGGCTCTCCAAGGATATCTGGAACGGCCACCCATGCTGCTGCCTTGGCGTGCAGGCGGATTTCGTACGTAAGTACCCCAACACGTACAAGGCGCTCGTGACGTGCCTCGTGCAAGCGCAACTGGCCCTGCACAATGCCGATCCGGAACAGCGCAGGCGGATTGCACGCGACCTGTCGGGATCGATGTATCTCAACCAGGATCTGAGCGTTCCCGTGGAGCAGGCGCTCAGCGGAGAATTTCCCAACGGGCGCGGAGAGCGCCTTTGTGTCCACGACCACATGGATTTCCAGCCGCATCCGTGGCCGCAATACGGCGTATGGACGTTGTCTCAGATGCAGCGGTGGGCCCAGCTTCCGGGCCCCGTGGATTACGACCGGATTGTGGAGAGCGTGTTCGATGCGCGAACCATCGACATGGCCCGCGAGGCGGGATTCGACCCGGGTGGTCGGCCCAGCCTGGGAGACCTAGGGGGGTTTGCCGAAGCCGAGCCATTCACCTGCATGAAGGACCAGCCGTTTTGTGCCTATGTGGAACATCCCGCCCCGCTGGCCAGACACGAGATATCGCAACCCGTCCGTCGTCGCCTGACGGAGATTGTCTCCCACCTGGCCGACATCGCGGGCGGAAGGGAATCCCGACCCATTGATATCACCAGTGAAGGCCCCCTTGGACACCTCGAGCACGTACTGAACGAGACGATCGAGAATCTGCGCGCCGCCCAGGATGCCCTTCTGGAACAGAAGGACGTGCTGGAGAGCCGCGTCCGGCTGCGCACCGAGGAACTCAAACGCAGCGAAAAGATTGCGCTGAGCATGATGGAAGATGCCAACAAGGCCAAACTCCAGACCGAACAGTCCAAGGCGCAGGTGGAACTGATCAACGAGAAGCTGCAACAATCCATGGAACGGGCCAACATGCTGGCGGAGCAGGCCACCGTGGCGAACAAGGCCAAGAGTGAGTTCCTGGCCAATATGAGCCACGAGATCCGCACGCCTCTGAACGCCATCATCGGTTTCAGCGAGGTCCTGTCGGAGCAGCCGATGACCCCCGAACAGAGCGAATACGTCGGCATCATCAATAACAGCGGGCAGACCCTTCTGCGGCTGATCAGCGATATCCTGGACTTTTCGAAGATCGAAGCCGGACGCCTTGAGACCGAACGTGTCAACTTCTCCCTCAAGCAGTTGCTGGAAACCGTCGCCACCATCACCCGGCCGAAGGCCGCCGCGAAGAACCTTGAATTCGAGGTGGTCTGCGCCGAGGGCCTGCCGAGCCATATTGTGACGGACCCGGCACGGCTGAGGCAGTGCCTGACGAACCTCGTTGACAACGCCGTCAAATTCACGCATGCTGGCCACGTCTATCTGAACGTCTCCCTGGAGACCATCGACGGCAAGCCCCTGATTCGGTTCGACGTGGAAGACACGGGCATCGGTATTTCCCCCGACCGCCAAGAGGCCATCTTCGAGTCCTTCACACAGGCCGATGGCAGCACCACTCGCAAATTCGGCGGCACCGGTCTGGGCCTGACGATTACCCGCAAATTGGCCGAATTGTTAGGCGGGCGTCTTACTTTGTGCAGCGAATCGGGGCGAGGATCGGTGTTCACGATGATTGTTCCGGTGGGTCTGGATGCGGCCGGTTATCACGCCGCCGATGACGAGCAGGACGCCGCCGGCGTCTCGGCGTCGGAGACAGGCGGGATGTTCAGGGGCCGTGTCCTTGTGGCTGAGGATACCCCAACGAACCAGATGCTCATTCGGCTGCTGCTTGAGAAGCTCGGACTCGATGTGACCATCGTCGATGACGGGGCCAAGGCGGTCCAGACGGCCGCCGCGGAGCCCTATGACCTCATCTTCATGGACATCCAGATGCCCAACATGAACGGGTATGAGGC
>DSDB01000496.1 GCA_011057845.1 Phycisphaerales bacterium
CCGAGCATCTGGAATATGGTCAGATAGGTATTCTGAACGCTGCTGAAGGCGGCCAGCCGCTCCACCGTCGGCGTCAAACTTACGCCGTAATCCGCCAGACGGTTGGATAGTTGAGATTCCACAGCTTTGGCAGCGTCCTGCCTGGCGTCGATCAGAAATGCACGATAGCCGTCCTCAGAGGGAAACTTGGCGGCCAGATGCGCTTCGTGGATTAGCAGCGAGCCTTGGAGGATGGAGTTTTTGAGCGTGGCGACGATCCGGACTCGGAACGGGCGGCCCCGTTCGTCCAGATAATCGACTTCGTCGCCGATTCTTTTGCCCAGCGCCCACGTAACAGTGGCGATGTCGGCGATGGCGGGCACTACGTCATCGTCCAAAGGCTCTACGAGAAGACGCCAAGGAGAGATATCGGGCTTCTCGTCAAGGGTCGCGGCAAAGGAGAACGCATTCAGGTCAGCCAGCCGAAGACTCGACACGCCCAGGAGCCTGGGGCGTTGGGCGCGGTTGAGGTTGAAGCAACTGGCATCGTCGCCCTCGTGGATGCGCATCTGGATAAATTCGGCGGTGTGAGCGAGGTTTGGATCGAGGCCGACCGCCTTCAGGCCCTCGACGCTGTTGAGGTCGTGCAGGAGTGGGACGGTGGATTCGGCGTAGAACGTGAAGCCGCCGGTTCCTGACTGACGGCGGCCGGCACCGGCCATCGGATCCTGTCTGTTGGCGCCGACGGCCACCACCAGAAACACGCCGACGGCCAGAAGAATAACCACGGCCAGTGATCGACCGGTGCGGCGGGTGGTGTTGCGGACGGCCAGACCCCAGAGGCTGGATACAGCGCCTTTGCGGCTGTGGGCGATGAAGCTCAAGACGCCGTGGCATAATCCCAGACCGGCTATCAGCAGCAGCGCGCCAACGCCGAAGAAAACGCCGGCCATCCCGGAGGCATCCCCGGTTCCCATCGCCGCCGCCAGGACAATCGCCCCGATGGCGCAAAGGACGGCGACGACGAAACCGACCTTGCCGGGATGGACGAATCGCGTAACGAAGAACTGCCATCGCAACTGCCCGGCCAGAAGCTCGCGTGCCGGGCGGGAGACCTGTTTTCGCAGGGCCAGGAGGATGGAGGCCGCCGTGATGAGATACATCACGACTGCTCCAGTAATGAGTGTCGCAATAGTGTAGTGAAAGCGGATGGCGGAGCCGGCGACGGCGGAACTCCAGGTGGTCGACAGGCCCAGAATCATCAGGCGGGTGTAGAGCAAGGCCAGGATAGTGCCGAGGATCACACCGTCGATGCACGGCAGCAGACCCTCGGCCAGCAGAAGGCCGCGGACCTGCCGCCGGGTCAGGCCGACGGCCAGCAACATCCCGACCTGCTCGGTGCGGCGTTCGACGCCGAAGACGAACACCAGAGCCACCAGCACGATGGCGGCCATGATGAGAAACATGCTCAGGCCCAGGAACAGTCGGCCGAAATCCGTGCCCTCGGCGCCCGCCTTGAGACCCCTCTGACGGATGCCCTGAAAGAACAGGCCCACCGCGGCCGGGTCCACGCCGGCGGTCAACCGTTGAGCGATATCGTTTGGATCGCTGTCCGGACAGCGGACCATCGTCAGGTTGCCGTAGCGGTTGGCCCACATGGATTGGCCCGCTTGGAGCGTAACGAAGGCCTTGGGCGTGCCGCGATAGTCGTCCCAATACTTCTCGTCCTTGTCTCGGATGGCGCCGAGGTCAATAGGGATGCCGGGCTTCCAGTTGCGACAGTTGTCCACGTCGGCCAGACCCGGGTAATCGGGCATCAGCGTCGGATCGGCCGCGGGACCCTCGATGCCGACGATGGCGCGGACGCGGAAGGTGCGGCTTTCCTCGATGAGCTTTCGCATGGGGCCGATGACGTAGTATGAGATCTCCACCGTGTCGCCGATCTCGGCGGCGAGGTCCTCGGCCAGCCATGCGTTGATGACGATCTCATCGTCGCTCATGTCCGCGGGTACCAGCGACGTGGCGCCTTTCTGGATGGCGCTGACGATGGAGTACGGGGTGGCCTTCTCATCAAGGCGGATTGCGTTGACAAAATAGGTAAGCACACCGAAGGCTTGCTGCGCGACGGTCGGCGCCGCGTCGGCCAGGGGCTGCTCAATGAAGACCCGCCCGCTACGGATCTCAGCGACACCCTGGGTCTCAAGGCGGTTGATTTCGAGGGCGGCGTCGCCCGGTTGCCAGTGCTCCCGAATAGCCTGGTTGGCCTGTTCAGCGGTCAGACCGTCGCCGGCGGCCAGGAGCATGTTGGCCTGGCCGGGACGTTCGGCAAGCCGCTGAAGCCATGAGAGGGGCACGAATACATTGAGCGGGGCGACTTGGTTGGCCTGGAGATTGAACCCGCCGAAGTCATCCGGCCCCAGGACGGCCGAGACCGCCCGGCGGGCGGCCACGGACAGGTCGCTGTCCGGGCTCAAGGGGACATCCCTGGGCATAATGCCGGGTTTGGCGATGCGAAGGACGATGTCGTCGCCGGCCTTGACGCCCAGCTTGGCCGCCAGCGGGCCGTTCACAGCAAGGCCGTCGTTCCATCGCGGCGGCTTTGCATTGCCGATAGCGAAAAAGCGGTCGTCGACGCCGAGGACCTGCACGTCCGTTGCACGGCGGGCGCCGTCGCCGCCGGAGACCAGGGCCCGCAGCATGAGGACGGGGGCGACAGGCCCGTCGAGCGATTGGCTCAGTTCGTCGGCCAGGGCGGCTCGGAAGAAGCGATTCTGGGGGACCAGGGCCTGTTGGGTGCGGCCCAGACGGACGCCAACCATGCGGCGGAGGCTGTAACGCACGGAATCGCCCACCAACAGCGCGCCCGTGAACACAGCCGTGCCGACGGCGACCGTCAGGATGACGCCGACAGTCGTGCGCCAGTAGAACAGCAGGCTTCGGATGGCCAGAGAGAATAATCGCATCAGAGACCGGCCTCCGAATGCAGAACGCCGGCGATCAGTTCGCGGACCCGCTCCATGTGCGCCGCCAGCTCGCCTGAATGTGTTACCACAATCAGCGCAGTGCCCTCGGTGCGGTTGAGGTCGACGAGCAGGTCGGCGATTTCCGAGGCTGTGGCCTTGTCCAGGGATCCGGTGGGTTCATCGGCCAGCAGGAGGGCCGGGCGATTGATGAGGGCCCGCACAACGGCCACCCGCTGGCGCTGACCGCCGGACAACTCGCCCGGCCGGTGATGCACCTTGTCCGCAAGGCTCACGCGATCGAGCAGGGTCATCGCTCGGTCGCGGGCCTCCCGGGAGGCCCCGGCCGGGTCCGCCAGGGTCGGGACCAGGACATTCTCAAGGACCGTGCACTGGGGCAGTAGATGGTGCAACTGGAATACGAAGCCAATCCGCTTGTTGCGGATGCGGGCCAGTTGGGCGTCGGTCATGTGTCCGAGGTCCTCGCCGTCGAGCCGGACCTCGCCGGAGGTCGGTCGATCCAGGGCTCCAATGATATTCAGGAGCGTGCTCTTGCCGCTACCCGATGGGCCGACAATCGCCAGGGACCGGCCCGAATCGACCTTCAGGTTGACATCCCGCAAGATGTGCGTGGCCTGTCCGTCGAGTGGCGATTCGTAATCCTTACTTACATGGATCAGTTCCAGCATAAGATTGCTCACCGATAGGATTGGGCAATTATTTCCAGCGCCCGCAGGAGGTCTACGGCCGTCCGGCGGACATCGAAGCGCTCGACGACGCGCCTTCGCCCTTCGGCGCCGAGGGCCCGGGATTGGCCTGCGTCCATCAGCAGGGGTTCCAGGGCATCCGCCAGGGCCGAGGCGTCGTTGGGTCTGCACAGGACGCCTCCGCCAACGGCCCGGTGCAACTCGCCGAACACACCGCTATCCGGCTCGACAAACGGCACGCCCGCGGCCAGGGCTTCAAGCATGTAGGTGGCGTACGAAGTCGGTTGCTTCTCAGGGACCGACAGGACGGTCAGTCGGGCAAACAGACTCCGCTTGGCCGGCGCATCGAAGACATCGAGGAACTCCACGTCCGGTGTGCGGCCGGCCTTCTCAAGCCGCGATTGCAGCGACTTGATGAATCTCGCATCCGGTCCCTGTCGACCGCCTGCGGCAATCAGTTGGACCTGTTCGAGCGACGGACGCTGCTTGAGAGCGATGAAGGCGTCCACGAGGGTGTCGAGGCCCTTGTCCGCGCACATCCGCGACAGAAAACCTATGGTCGGGACGCCGGGCGCGGGCGTGACCGATGCGTAATCCTCGGTGACGACGCCCGGCCGGGCCACGTGCAGCCGCCGCGGATCGATGTCGAGCCGCCCGTGCATGACATCCGCGTAGAACTCGCTGACCGCGATGAAACCGTCCACGTGGGCCACACGCCGCCTGAGCAGGTCCCACGCCTGTTGGGCATAGGGCGGCGGCAGCGAATCGAGAAAGCCTTCCTCATCCTGTAGAATGCAGGCGACCGGCACGTCGAGCCGGCCGCGAATCTCCTTGGCCAGGCCCGCCAGCAGCACGTTGGACAGACACACGATATCGGGACGATTATCCCGCTGACGCAACCATTCAATAAGGCGGTCCAGTTCCTTTGCCTGCCTGCCGTGTTCGGCGGCAAGGATAGAGAGGGTCGTCTCGGCCAGGTCGCGGGGGCTGGTCATACCGACCCTGCGGCCGGCCCATCGCAGCAGCCGCCGTGAATCGAAGAGGCGGTCCAGCCATCGGGGTGTCCTGCGAAACAGGGGTATCTTCTGCTGCAGGTAGACGTTGATGCCCCCAAAGAAGAGCTCGCTGTCGGGCGAATAGTCCTGGTCGCCTATCTCCACAGGCAGATACATGGGGACCATAAGGACATCGTGGCCAAGATCGCGCAGAGGCCTGGCGAGCGTGGCGTCGCGAAGGCAATTCTCGCAATAGAACGTGTTGCCCGATCCGGGCGTTATCTGCACGATGCGCATGAGACAGTCATACCCCTCTGTTAGGGCGGCCCGAAGGCGTAGAGATAACCATCATCGCAGCCGATGAAGACCTTGCCGCCTGCGACCGCGGGCGACGACGTCAGCGCCCGGCCGATTTCATACTCCCAGACACGGGCTCCGTCTTTGGCATCAAGCATATACAGACGCCCATCCGACGAGCCTACCACGACGCGGTTGCCACAGACAACCGGAGAGCTGTCGACTTCGCCCAGTGTCTCGAACGTCCATACGACCTGGCCGTCGGCGCGGTTGAGGCCATAAACCTTGTAGTCCGCACATCCGACGATCACCCTGTCGCCGTCAATCGCCGGCGACGACAGGAACGGCCCAGATCCCTTGTGCCGCCAGAGAATCTCACGCTTGGCCACGTCGACACAGAGAAAGGACCTCTCGTAATTGCCCAGGTAGACGGCGTTGTCATAGAACGCGGCCGAGGCGGCGATATAGGCGTCGGCATCGACATGGGCTACATTGTTGCCATCGGCCAGGGAGACGACGTGGATGACGGCGTCGCAGCCGCCGAATACGGCCAGGCCGTCGCCGACGGCGGGCGATCCGTTAATGTAGTAGCCGGTCTCGTAGGTCCACGCCGCCTTGCCGGTGGCCGCGTCGATGCAGTGCAGGCGATTGTCGTAGCTGCCCGCGACGATCCACAGGTCGTTACCGTCCGGCGAGCGAGTCCAGTTGACGGAGGCTTTGACCTCGCCGTCGGCGTCGTATTGCCACTTCGCGGACCCGTCGACGGCGTCCAGGGCGTACACTCGGTCGTCGGCGGAACCCACGTAGACGGTCCCGTCCAGCACCAGGGGCGCCGCTTCCACAGCGCCTCCGGTTCGGTACGACCACAGTAGCGATCCATCGGCGATGTTGACGGAGTAGACATTGGCGTCGTTTGAGCCGATGTAGACCCGCCCTTCGACCACGACGGGCGAGGACTTGATGTCATCGGCGGTCTTGAATCGCCAGAGCAGCCTCAGAGACTCGGTCAACGAGCCCTCGGCCCTGCCCAACAGACGCTGGTCGCCGCGGAACATGCTCCATGTGCCGTTAACATCCACCACGAGCGCGGGCGATGGGGCCGAGACCTCCGCATCACCGTCGCCGATGACCCGGGTCAGCAGCAACAGCGCGGCCAGGAACACCACCGCGGCCAGTACGAATCGGACGACAACCTTCATCGGACCACCCCAAAGCGCATATCATGCTATCGATTCTGACACCTTGAGGATAATACACGAGATAAATACAAAGGGCAACTGCCGTGTGCGTGGGACGAGGTTTCTGCCGGCACAAGCAGGGCAACACACTCTCGCGGCCGCTTATGCGGTGAAGATCTCGTCGGCCACGTCGCGGCCGACCTGCGCGGCATAGTATTGCTCGATAGCGTCCTGGCCTTTGGCGCTGAAGTCCCTCATGGAGGTTATCACGCCCACCTTCATCAGGGCCAGCAGCACGATGCAGGCGGCCAGGTTCGCCACGGAATGAGAATAATTGCCGGCGCGCTCCCAGAGCGTTGGGACGGGGCGGCGGACCTTCAGTTGGCAGGCCTGCTCGCACTCGCGCAGATCGTGCCGCAACACACCGACGGCCGCGCTGTTGGCCCGGGCCAGCAGATCGACGGCATGAGGTTCGCTCTTGAGCAAGGACAATGCCACATCGACCTTCGCCAGGGCGGCGAATCGCCACCGGCAGCGAGGACAGACGGCGATATGACGCTGGACCCAGAGGGCATCGGCCCCCAGCCAGCGGTCCAGTAACTTGCGCACGCGGCCTCTGGCGGCCTTGCAGTCATTCGACGGCTCCCATCCGTCGGGCGTCAAGCCATGATGGTCTGGATGTCGTGTTGTACGCTTCATCGCAGTGGTCTCATTTCTTCATCCACGCGGCCAGCAGATGAACCGCCTTACAGCGGTAAACCCTCGCCGTGGCCGGTGTAATTCCGACGATCTTCGCTACCTGGTCATAGGACAGATCGCCAAGGTCCCGCAAAACAATGACCTCCCTGAGGTTGTCAGGCAGTTTCGCTATGCAGCTTCGCAGGCGTTCTTTCATCTGCCGGGCGTCGATATCACAGTCCGGACCGCCGTCGGCGGCCATCCCGTCAGC
>DSDB01000584.1 GCA_011057845.1 Phycisphaerales bacterium
ACGAAGCTCATTTCCACGTCGATCTGGGTGAATTCGGCCTGGCGGTCGGCCCGCGGGTCCTCGTCGCGGAAACAGCGGACGATCTGAAAGTACTTGTCCATGCCGCTGACCATCAGAATCTGCTTGAACAACTGGGGCGACTGGGGCAGGGCATAGAAGGTGTTGGGCACAAGCCGGCTGGGGACGAGAAAGTCGCGGGCGCCTTCGGGCGTGCTCTTGGCGAGCATGGGGGTTTCGATCTCCCAGAAGCCGAGCGGGTCGAAGTGGTCCCGGACGATCTTGGCGAGACGGTGGCGGATTCGCAGTTTCTCCTGCATCCGCGGGCGGCGCAGGTCGATGTAGCGATAGGTCAGACGCGATTCTTCACCGGTCTTCTCGCCGCCGTCGATCTCGAAGGGCGGGGTCTTGGCGACGTTGAGAATCTCCAGTTGCTCGACGGCGACCTCGATCTGGCCGGTGGGCAGTTTCGGGTTTTCCATGCCGTCGCGGCGTCTTTCGACCACACCTTTGGCGGCGATGACCCATTCGCAGCGCACGGTTCGGGCGAGCTTGTGGGCGTCGGGCTGGGACTGCGGGTCGAAGACAAGCTGCGTGATACCCTCACGGTCCCGCAGGTCGATGAAGACGAGGTTGCCGTGGTCGCGGTAGGAGTGGACCCAGCCGGCCAGCGCGACGGTCTTGCCGGCGTCTTCGAGTCTTAACTGACCACAGTTGACGGTTCTCTTGAGCATCTGCAATCCTGGTTAAAGCCTTATTTCAAGGCAACTTACGACACATCGCCCCGCGGGCGCACGTCGGTTGCCGCCGTCCTGCAATGAAACTGTTAAACATACCGAAATGGGGCTGGTTCGTCAATATGGGGCCGCGATATTGGGGCCCTGGTCCCTCAAGGGCGTGTGGCGCCCAACAGAACGGTGCGGGCGGATCGGATGACCGGTTGCCCGACGATCTCGAAACCGACCTGGCGGGCGGTTTCGACGGTGCGGTCGAAATCGGCGGCCCTGACGTGCATTCGGGGTTCGGCCAGGAGGAGCCGGCCGTCGGGTTTGAGGGCATCGCGGATTTCACTGAAAAACCGACCCTGGTCGGACACCTCGTGGGCAACGAAGACCGACAGGGCGATGTTGATAGTCCGGTGAAGGTCGTCTATCCGCAACGAATCGGCCGTGCAGAGTCGCCGCTCGATTCTATCCGCCAGGCCCGCGCGGGCGGCCCGCCGCGCCAGTATGTCAAGAAAGCGCTGTCGCAGGTCCACGCAGATGACCCGGCCCCGCGGCCCGGCCAACCGGGCTGCCTCGAGACTGAAAAAACCCATGGCGCATCCGACATCGAGGACCGTATCGCCCGGCCGGACCAAAGGGCCGAGGATGCGGCGCGGGGACTGGGCCCAGTAGCGAAGGGGGTTAAGCAGGATGTATCCGGCCCAGAAGGAGCATTGATGACAGGCCATTACCGCCGAGCTCATCCAAATCATCTGTTGTGCGGGCCGGCCGGGTCATGGCGCCCCGAGCCTGCAACGCCCGTATGAAACCGAGTGTATCTCATTGCGCCGGGTTACGCCAGTTGTCGGATGCGTATATCGCGGGGCGAACTCCGTGGTCGTCTCATACGTACAGAATGGTGAGCACACGTGGGCTGGGGTTCACTTCTCTCCTCTCTCTCCCTACCTCAGCCCATTGCCAAAGGGGTCCGGTACATTTTTTCCGCCCCTATCCGCGGTGACGGCTCAGTCGCTTGCGTTGAGGAAGTCGAGCAGTTCGGCGGCGATGTAGTTGCGGGCGAAAACGAGGATGTCGTCGGCCTGGTCGCTGGGCAGGTCGTTGCTGAGTTGGCGGTTGTTGATGTCGACGTTGACGATGACGCCGAATCGAGTCAAGCCGGCGCCGCCTTGCGGACCGGCGGGTGGGCGGACGAAGGTCGGTCGGATCTGGAGGTTGACGTTCTTGTCCTCGGTGGGCATTTCGAGCTGGAGGCTGAGGTTGACGACCTTCGCCCGCCAGGCGCTGTCGGCCAGTCGGGCGGCGACCAGGGCGGTCGAGTCGAGGACGCCGGTGTCGAAGACGAGTTCGTGTACGACGCCCAGGCGTGTGACTTTCTGTTCCAGAAAGCGGCTCTTGAGTTCGCCGAGGGCGTCGCGAAACACGGCGTCGGTATCGCCGACGTTGATGTCCTGAATGGCATCGACGAAGAGGCGTCTTGGGAAGGCGAAAATGGGCCCGCGCGGGCTCAGGACAAAGGTGGGGAACTGGGCCTTCTTGCCGGCGGCCAGTGGGAAGCTCTTCTGGATGCTGAGCTGGCTGGGCCCCGACAGGAGGGTATCGAAGAGGTTGGGAAAGGTTTCGATGAGCCAGTTGCAGTAATCCTGCAGGGCGGAGCGGTGCTGCGCCGGGGCCAAGGTTGGCCGCAGGTCAAGCCCGTACCGGACGACGTGCTGTGATATGTTCTCTTTGGCGTATGTGTATTCCATGTGAAAACGCAAAACCCAAAACGCAAGACCACAATGCAAAACTGTAACCGATACTCGCGCCGCGCACAAGCACCGGCTTGGGTTTTCAAGCCGTAACGTTGCCCTGACCATCCCTTCGGAAGGCAAGGGATGGGTTGGGCCCGCTTTGCATTTCGGCATTCCTGCTTGCCGGTGGCTGATCAGTAGGGGCGGGCGGTGGGCGGGCGGTGTTTCTTGTAGTTGACGAAGAAGTACCGCAGGGCGTCGATGGGGTGGTCGTGGATGCCGTCCTTGAGGGGTAGTTCGCCGGCGGCTCCCTCGCCGTGGTCGGGGTAGTGGTAACAGCGCAGGGCCTCGATCAGCCTCCGACAGCGGGGCGAGATGACCAGTCTGGAGGTTCCATCACCGGCGCGGATGGCCCGGCGGATGTGCTCGATGCCTTCAAGGATGGAACTCCTGCAACTGCGGGCGGGGATTCCCAGGGTCCGCAGCTCGTCAATAGCGTTGGTTCCGGTAATATCGTTGGCCCCGCGTCCGGCCGGGTCGCAATAGGTTCCCGCCACGCGATTGGCCGGACACGCAGTGCGGCTCTTGATCTCGGCGGCGTGCACATCAATCGTAACGCGCCGTTTCAGATACTCGTCGATGACCCGCACCCGGTCGTCGGCATCGACCTGAATCCACAGGCAGACGAAGGGATTGACGAAGCCGAAGTCGATGGCGCGGTAGAGCGGCAGATTGGCGTCGTATTCAACGGGCCTGACGTGGATGTCGGGGTCGAATTCGCCGAAGACAACGTTTTCAAGCGACGGCCGCCGACAGAGCATCTCGGCCTCCCAACCGGCGCGACTGGCCCGCTGCATCTGCGTGATGCAATCGTCGATGCGCAGGTAGCCGCGGGCGTTTTTGGCCTTGCCGCCGCAGTCGGTCCAGAGCGGGCATTGCGAACACGTGCGGCCGAGGCACGGCTCGATCGTCTCCCAGACGCACCATTTGAAGAGCGGCGTGGACAGGGATTGACGCGGATCGACACGGATGGGTTCTTCGGCGCGCGAGACGATCTTCTGCATCAGGCCGTAAGGCTGGTGCATGGTGCTGATGATCTCCTGGGCGGCGAGGATGCCGTCCCTGGACTGGGTGGTGAACTGGGCGGCGGCGAAGACCTCCTCGCTGAACAGCTCCACCTCGTCGCAGCGGAGTTTCTGGACGTGGTGGCCGCGGACGCTGACCGGCGACTGGGTCAGCATCTCGACGTTCGAGCCGTTCTTGAAGCGGCAGCGGTCCTTGAGGGTCCGGCCCCGCAGCTCGTCCTCGAAGACCTCCAGGAAGCCCGTCAGATGCTCGTACATGTGCGCCGCCTGGCGGGCCGATCCGGCGAGGATGCGGACCTGGCACCTGGGCTTGAACAGGCAGTCCAGCAGCGTGGCCACGGCCGCCAGTTGGGTCTTGCCGCCGGCGCGGTTGGCCCAGACGATGGCGTCGCCGTTGACGCGCGGCGGGCGGGCGAAGTCCGTGTGGAAACTGTGCCAGAGGTAATCGAGCGGCGCGGCGTGGGCGGGACAGACGGCCCGGTCCGGGACGGCGATGCCCAATGTGTGTTGGATGTAATGGCGCAGGTCGGCTCGCGATTGGGGCGGCCGCGGCGTCTCGGCGGTTTCGACGTTGTCGCCGCCCGGCGCACGCGACCTCCGTGCAGAGGCAGGTCTGGTCATGTGAGTTCTCTCCCGATACGTTGATGGTTCTATAAACAACCACTATTCCAAGGGTGGGGGCAATTATATCCGATCCGGCCGGCGGTGTCAAGAAGAAAAAAGCGGAAATGAACGGTTCACGGATTGGACATCGGTTTTTGACAGCCTGCGGCTGCGGCTCTATAATGGCCCCTGTCGGCCCGGTGATCGGGCTCGGAGGCAGTTCCATGGACTATGTGCTGGGATTCGTCATAGGAGCGGTTGTTGCCGGGGTGGTGGTCTTTGTGCTCACCCAGCGCAGGACCTCGAGGCTCGAGGAACGTCTGCGCGAGCAGACCGAGCGCCGCATCATCGCCGAGCAAAAGGCCGCTCGCGTCGAGGCGCTTGAATCGGCACTGCGGGAGAAGGATGGCGAGCTGTCCCGGGTCCGGCAGGACAACGCGGCGCTGACGACCCGGCTTGAAGAGCAGGTCAAGGCGGCGGCGAAACAGTTTGAGGACATCAACGACGCGAAGACCAGGCTCTCGGACGCCTTCAAGGCCCTCTCGGCCGAGGCCCTTCGCACCAGCAACGAGCAGTTCCTCAAACTGGCCACGCAGAACCTCGAGAAGTACCAGCAGGGGGCCCGCAGCGACCTCGAGACCCGCCAGAAGGCCATCGACGAGCTGGTCAAGCCGCTCAAGGAATCGCTCAAGAACGTCGACGACAAGCTCGGTCTCATGGACAAGGCCCGCGTCGAGCACTTCGCCACGCTGAGCGAGCGGCTCCAGTCGCTGGCGGCCGGCGAGGCGGAACTGCGCAAGGAGACCGCCAACCTCGTCACGGCCCTTCGCCGGCCGAGCGTGCGGGGGCGATGGGGCGAGATCCAGTTGCGGCGGGTCGTTGAGATCGCCGGCATGGTCGAGCACTGCGACTTCCTCGAGCAGCAGTCCGGCGAGACCGACGGCGTCCGCATCCGCCCGGACATGCTGATCAACCTGCCCAACGGCCGTCAGATCGTCGTCGACTCCAAGGCCCCGCTGGAGAGCTACCTCGAATCGCTCGAAGCGCCCGACGACGAGCAGCGGACCGCCAAGCTACGAAATCACGCCCGCCTGGTCCGCACGCACATCCAGAACCTCGGGGCCAAGAGTTACTGGGCGCAGTTCCAGCCCGCCCCGGAGTTCGTTGTCCTGTTCCTGCCGGGCGAGATGTTCTTCAGCGCCGCCCTGGAGCAGGATGGCGGGCTGATCGAACTGGGCGTCGAGAAGCGGGTCATTCTCGCGACGCCCACGACGCTCATCGCGCTGCTGCGGGCGGTTGCCTACGGCTGGCAGCAGGAACAGGTCGCCAAGAATGCTCAGGCTATCAGCGACCTGGGCAAGACGCTGTACGACCGCATCCGCACGCTCGCCGAACACATGACGGCCCTGGGCAGGAACATCCATCGCGCCGCCGATTCCTACAACAGCGCGATCGCCTCGCTGGAGAGCCGGGTGCTCGTCACCGCCCGAAAATTCCAGGACCTCGGCGCGGCATCCGGCGACCCCATTCAACCGTTGGAGTCCATAGACAAGACCCCCCGCCGACTGCAATCGCCGGAATTGGAACCATCCCTTGATGAACCCCCCTGCCGGGATGCTACGCCGCCCGGCGATACATGACGCAATGCCGTCCGTCGCGGCGTCCGCGGGCGTCAGCGGATTTTGAGGGTGGCCAGGGCCAGGGCGGCGAAGGCGGCGGAGAGGAGCCAGAACCGGACGACGACCTGGGGTTCGCTCCAGCCGGCGAGGTGGAAGTGGTGGTGCAGCGGGGCGCAGCGGAACAGGCGCCTGCCGCCGGTGTACTTGAAGTAGCTCACCTGCAGCACGACGCTCATCAGTTCCATCACAAACACGCCGCCGATGACCAGCAGGAGGATCTCGTTGCGGGTCACCAGGGCCCCATAACCCATCGCCGCGCCCAGCGGCAGCGATCCGACGTCGCCCATGAAGGTCTGCGCGGGGTGGCAGTTGTACCAGAGAAAGCCCAGGACCGCCCCGAGGATAGCGGCGAAGAAGATTGCCAGCTCGCCGGCCAGCGGGATGTGCGGCAGCAGCAGATACTGCGACCATGTGATGGGCTCATAGGAGACGCTCTGGCCGAGCGTCTCGGCGATGGCGGGGTTGGAGATGGGGATGGGCGCCCCGCGGGTCATCGTCTCGGAGACGACGTAGCACAGCACGATCAGCACGAACGAGACCATGCCCAGACATCCGGCGGCCAGGCCGTCCATCCCGTCGGCCAGGTTCACCGCGTTGCTGGTGGCCGAGATGTAGAAGATGGCGATCAGCACGAACATCCACGTCGCCAGCGGCAGGCCCTTGTCGTACAACGGCACCCAGAACTTGCGGCCGTCCGGGACGCTGGCGAAATCCATGTACAGGAACGACGAGATCAGCACCGCTCCGGCGATCTGGAAGATGAGTTTCTCCCAGGGCACCAGCCCGTCGCGGCTGCGCTGGCGGCTCTGGGCGGTGAGCTTGAGCCAGTCGTCAATGCCGCCGAGAACGGAGAACCAGATGATCAGGACGAAGGATTTTCGGACGAAGGGGTTGTTCAGGTCCGCCCACAGCAGCGTCGTGGCCACAATGGCCAGGATGATGATGAGGCCGCCCATCGTGGGGGTGTTGGCCTTTTCGCGGGTCAGTTCGTTGAGTGCGGCGTGGTGAAACTCGGGGCGGTCGCCGATCTTCTTGCGCATCAGCCAGCGGATGATGAACGGCCCGGCGAGGATGGCAATAGCGAAGCTCGTCAGAACGGCCGCGACCGACCGGAACAGGACGTTCTGGTAGGCGTAGAAGTGCAGCAGCGGGTCCCCGCGGGACTCGTGCAGATACCTGAGCAGGTGATATATCATGCG
>DSDB01000093.1 GCA_011057845.1 Phycisphaerales bacterium
ATCCTGCACGGCACAACGATTATCACGCAGGAAAGCGCCTACGACCTGATGACAGGCCGGCAGAAGCGGCGGCAACACCCGCTCAGCGGCGAATCGGTGGCCTGGCAGTACACGCGCAATTATGGATGCAACACGGTGATCGCCAGCGAGAATCTGCTGACGTTTCGCTCGGCGGCGGCGGGCTTTCTGGACCTGGCGACCGACGGCGGCACGGGCAACCTGGGCGGCTTCAAGTCGGGTTGCACGTCCAATCTGGTCGTCGCCGGCGGGCTGCTCAATGCGCCGGAATACACGCGGACATGCACGTGCAGTTATCAGAATCAGACGTCCCTGGCGATGGTGCACGACCCGAACGTGGAGGTCTGGACGTTCAGTCCGCTGCCGGCCGCCAGGCAGCGCGTTCAGCGGCTGGGTCTCAATCTCGGCGCGCCGGGCGACCGGATGGATGATAGCGGGACGTTGTGGCTGGATTGGCCCAGTGTCGGGGGACCGGGGCCCAGAATTGACGTCAGGACCCAGCCGTCTCGGCCGAGCTGGTTTCGCCATCACAGCCTGCGCCTGGCCGCCGGACCCCTGCCGTGGGTGGAGGCGTCCGGAGCAATCGGGCTGCGACAGATACGCATCGGCATGGGCGGCCCAAGAGGTCGCAGCGGCCGCTACACGGTCCGCCTGCATTTCGTGGACCCGCGGTTGTCGACGGACGATGGACGACCGACGATGGACGAAATGGGAATCCCGCAGCCAAAGGCGGCGTCAACCGACGCAATACGAAATACGAAATACAAGTTCGATGTGGCAATACAAGGGCAGACGGTGCTGGAGGGATTCGATGTAACGAAGGAGGCGGCCGGAACTCGGATTGGGCTGGTGCGGGAGTTTACGCGCGTCGAAATCGGCGATGCCCTGACGGTAATGCTGCGACCGGCGGGTGAAGGGGCTCAGACAGTGCTGTGCGGCGTGGAACTGGTGATGGAGTAGCACACGCCGTGGGGTCGTGATCACTGCTGCGGGTTGGAGCCTGGTTGAGGCCCTGTTGTCGTAGTCTCCTGAGTCGGCCACGGAATATCCAGCGTGTTTGTACGGCCTGTCGTGGCCGATGGGGTGGCGGCGGCCCCTTCAAGTTGTTCGAGCCTTCGACGCTTGGCCAGGTAGTGGTTGTACTTGTCGATCTCTTCCTGCGTCCAGTCGGCCGCCTCCGTGTAGTCGCCGCAGAACGGGACGGCCAGGTCGATCCAGCAGACGAGCGTGTCCATCTCCTCGCGCGAGAGCTTCACACCTTCGTGGCCGGCGTCGAGCAGTTGGATCATGGGACTGCGGGCCGCGCCGGCGGCGTAGGGCGGCAGCAGGGTCGGTTCTGACATGATATTGATCCATTTGACATACGGGCCGTCCGGGTCGCCGCGATAGCCGTTGCCGTCGATACGGGCGGCCGTCAGGGTCAGGTACGAGCGGCTCCAGAAGCGTTTAGCGTCGCGGCCGTCCACGGGTTCGCCGCGGAGGTCCAGACGCTTGTCATCGCTGCCGTTGTGGCAACTGACGCAGTGCCTGTCAAGGATCGGCTGGATCTCCCTGGGGAAGCTGAAACCGCCCGGCCGAGCCGGATTCACCGCCGAGACCGCCGGCGCCGAGGGACGAGGGACGAGGGACGACAGACGCGTCCGTCGCCTATCATCCATCGTCCATCGGTATCCGCCGTCCGGCGCGTAGGACGAATCGTGGCCGTAGAATGGTTCGAGGGCCTGAGGCCCCCTGCGCATGGCAACGGTGTGGGCCTTGACGGGCGGAGCGGTGTTCTTGGGTTCGTGACAACCTGCGCAGGAGAAGGTCTCGCCGCCTTGCAGGGTGGACCAGCTTCGCATGGTCTGCACCATGTGCCCTTTGGCGTCAAGGGCCTGGAAATAGATGGGTGTACGTGCGGGAACCTCGAACATGGCCGAACCATCCGGATAGACGGTCGCCTCGCCCAAAACGGTCTTGACGTCCCAGCTTGTGTTGCCGACGCCGATTGGCGTGCTGGCCAGCGACCCGCCGCCCGGCCCGCTATTGCGGGTCTCGCCAATGCCGGCGGCCCGAAATTCAATGGCGATGACACGGAGGCTCTTAATTGTGCCTCGCTCGATACCGGCCAGACCCGGACCACGGTAGACATCCTGAAGGTAATAGACACCCGTCTGTTGCGCAGGGTCCACCAGCAATGGGCGGACGTGCGGGGTTGCACGCGGCGCCAGCGGGACCGACTGATTGCAGGAGATATCCGGATCCCAGGCGAGCAACTCCCGACGGCCATCCACATGCATGAAGTAGATGCCATACGGACGATCATACCTGTAGTTCGGGCTGCCGACCGGGTCCAGGGTGACGAGGAAATGGCTCTCGGTGATAGGGTAGGGGTACTGGAACTGCGGCCCATCCTGGCCATAAGAATCGACGCGGACGGCCCGGGCGGGCCTGACGGGGGCGAGCATCGTCACGCCGGGGGCCTCCTGTCGGCCCAGGCGGTTGTCAATGAGGCCGAGCTTGCCTCGCTGGTGGCAGTGGTGGCCGGACAGGATGGCCATGATCTGTTGTGTGCCGGGGATCTGGCGGGCGTGGAGGATGGCCGTGGGGAACCAGGCGTTGTTGGCGTAATATTCGGTCTGGCCGGTGCCGTCCGGGTTCATCTGAAACAGGCCCTGCGAGTAGACCTGCCCGCGGTCGTTATACTCCCAGCGGGTGTAGATAACGCGGCCGTCGTCCATGACGGTCGGATAGTTGGTATGGACCTGATCGAAACCGACGCGGCGGATGTGTCGGCCGTCGCCGTCGCAGAGGTAGAGGTTGCTGACCTCCGTCCACCAGCAGTCGACGGTCTGGACACAGCGCGTGGAGGAAAAGACGATATTGCCGTCGGGCAGATACGCCGCCTCGTAGTCGGCCACGCCCAGGCCGAAGGTCAGTTGGCGGATTTCGCGGGTCTCGACGTCCATCTCATAGAGGTGATAGTCGTCCTCAAGGTCGGATTGCTTCCATGCGAAGAGGATGCGCCGGCCGTCGTAGGATACATCAGGGTCGCGGATGACGCCGTCCGGGTCTTCAATCAGCGTGATCACGCGCGGGTCGCGCCCATCGAGTTCGAGGATGCACAGAGCCGATCCGGGAATGAACGTCCGTTCATGCTGGGCGTCGGACTGGCCTTCGGTATAGGCGTAGTGCGACCCCCCCAGATTGTAGTGCTTGGTGAAGACGATACGGCCGTAGCGGCGCAGCAGCGGCTCCAGCCGGGCCGCGCGGCGGATTCCGCAGAGTTGCGCGTAGAGTTCGAGCCAGGCCGGGGCGTCGTGCGAGGCATTCGACTGACAGAGCTTCTCAAGCCGCCGGGCACATTCGGCGGCATCGAGCCCCGGTTCGGCCAGGGCCTTGCGGATCAGTTGCCGTTCGATCTGCGTGTCCGTGGCGGCAAACCAGCCGGTGAAGTCGCCCGGGAAGTCCTGCAAGATCCAGTCCCACTGCACGGGAAAGTCGCGTTCGACGCCCTTCCAGACGGCTCGGACAAGTTCGGTCCGCTTCTCGTCGGATACGCGTTCATTGGCAAGCCGCTCGCGCGCCGTCAGAAGGGTCCGCGGCCATGAATCCAGGGGCATGTAACACGATTCGGCGGCCGGACACACAGCGGCCAAGAGCAGCAGACAAGACAACGGTCTTACGCGGAGCGTAAGATGCTCGTCGCGTTTAACATCGCAGGTCACGAAATCAGGCTCCTGAGGCGGTTTGCAGGCCATTGGCGGAAGATACAGTCAAACAGGCAACCGCGGCCACGCTACTTGATGCCCAGACCGGTCGCTTCCACACGCGTCAGGCCCATCGCAACGGTGACTTTCAACGCCTCCTTCTCACCCATGACCTCCGTGTAGGCGTCGAGGATGATCCTCGATCGGGCTGCGTGATCAAGTTTCTCCCACTTGGACCAGATGACGTAGAGGTGGACGGTGGCGGGATACGGCTTCTCGATGACAATATCCGGCTCGCCTCGGGTCTTGGGTTTCTTGAGTTCGCGGATGAGACCTTTACGAAGCGTATCCTCTCCGGGCACTTTCGCCTTATCTAGCTTATGGCGCACTGGCATAGTCTCAACTCCTCAAATAGGTGTGATTCAACGCAAGCCATCGGACATTCGTAATGAAGACGGCGGCATTTTCACGGGTGGCCGAACCAGGGCGATAACGCATCCCGATGAACCAATCCGTTGCGATTTGAGCAATGACGCGGCGAAATCGCCGCGGAGTCTGTCGCAGCCTGTGGTTCTTGCGTCGGAACTTCAGCTCCTCGGCGAGGAACGAAAGTCCGTGGCCCCCTTCATAGTCGACCTTGGACGGCGAAGCATAGGCGTTCTTCCGCAGTTGCGTCAGGAGGGCCGCCACCGGATGACTGGGGCGCGCCCCATCCAGGAAGAAGCAGGCGGTCTTGAGATACATCTCCGCGGCCAATCCTGCGACGTAGATGGCGGTATGATACTTCTGCGCCGCGTGCAGCACCCAAGCCTCATCCAGGCGGCGTTTCGCCGAAAGCTCCAAGTCCTGTACGGTTTCGTGATGCGCCTGTAAAACGGCTCTGTAGCCCATCGAGCATCCTCTGTAGTCGCCGTTTTCGAAGCCTGCAAACGACTGCGCGCTTCGTTTCTGCAAACCAGTCTACTCCTTGGGCGGGCGCAGGTCAAGGCAGCCCTTGCGGTGCTAGGAGATTCGGTAATCGTAGACGCGGTAGAGCAGGTCGAGTTGGGTTTCAGCCGCCGCGTGGTCGGCCTTGAGCTGTTTGACGGATTGGGCATCCCGATAGATGCCCTCGTCGCCGAAACGCTCCTTGAGTTCGGCCAGTCGGGTCTCCAGGTCGGTAATCATCCGCTCGATCTGCTCGACGGTGTACTTGTTGTAGGGACGCAGTTCCTCCGGCGTTCTCTTGCGGGGTTGGGTATCCCCGCGGACGCTGCGTTTGTTCCCGGCCGGGCCGGGACGTTGGGTCTTCTGGTGCTGCTCGATACGCGTTTGCAGCGAGGCGGCGTAGGTCGTATAGACAGGCGGTATGTCGACAAACTGCGTTGCCCCGAGGCGGCGATGGCCCAGTTCGTCGATACCGATGACCAGCAGACGCTCGGCCACGCTGTCGAGGAAGTAACGGTCGTGACTGACAAGGATGACCGCTCCTTCATATTCACCAAGGGCCGCTTCGAGCATCTCACGGCTGGGGATGTCGAGATGGTTGGTGGGCTCGTCGAGCACGAGGACCTCAGGGGCGGCCAGGACCAGCTTGCAGAGCATCAGGCGGTTGCGCTGGCCGCCGCTGAGCTGGGCACAGGACTTGAAGACATCGTCGCCGGTGAACAGGAAGGCGCCGAGACGGTTGCGCAGTTGCTCGCCGGACAACTCTGGGGCGGCCCTGGCGGCTTCGTCCAGGACCGTGGCCGCCGCGTCGAGCACGTCCCCGTGCTGATCCAGGTAGCCGATCCGCGGATTGGCGCCCATGCGGATGACGCCCTCCGACGGTTCGATCCGGCCGAGGGCGAGTTTCAGCAGCGTACTCTTGCCCGTGCCGTTGGGACCGGTGATGCCCAGTCGCTGACCGCGAAGAACGTCGAAGGAGAGATCGCGGAATAGTTCGATATCCCCGAACCGCTTGGCCAGACCCTCGGCGCGGAGGACGAGATCGCCGCCCCGGGCGGGCTTGCGGAAGCAGAAATTAACGGTCTTGGCCTCGGCGGGCTTTTCGAGAAAATCCGGATGGTCCTTGAGCAGACGGTTCAGCCGGGTCTTGCGTCCGCGGGCCGTCCCTCTCATGCCTTCCTGATCCTTGTTCCGGGCGATGAAGTCAAGCGTATCAGCCACCATCCTGGCCCGCTTCTCGTATTGCCGCTGTTGACGCAGCCGCACCGCCCGGCGGGTCTCGATATACGTGTGGTAGTTGCCCTTCCAGACACGGGCCCGTTGGTTCTCAACCTCGATGATCTTGCAGACGACGCGATCCAGCAGATAACGGTCGTGGCTGATGACAACGGCCGCCCCGGCGTAGTCGGTGAGGAATCGTTCGAGCCATGCCGTCGCCGCCAGATCAAGGTGGTTCGTAGGCTCGTCGAGCAGAAGCAGATCGGTCTCAAGCATGAGTACCTGGGCCAGGCCAAGCCGTGAGAGTTGGCCGCCGCTCAGCGCCGAGGTCGGCTTGTTATACAACTCAGGCTCGATCCCCAGACCCGAAAGGGTCGCGAGGATGCGGCTCTCACAGGCATAACCGCCGGCCAGCTCATAGTCGTGGTTCAGACGATCATAGAAGCGCATCCGGGACTCCAGCGCCGAACCGGCCAATCGCTCCATCTCGTGCGAAACCACGTGAATCTGACGCTGCAACTGCAGAATGTGCTCCACACCCGCGTGCATTTCCTCAAGGACGGTACGCGTACCCTCGAAACGGACCTCCTGCGGCAGGTAGCCGATACGCAGGCCTTTTTGGACGGCGACCCGGCCCTTATCCGGGCTGATCTGTCCGAGGATCAGCCGCAGAATCGTGCTCTTGCCCGAGCCGTTGGGCCCGATCATGCCGACCTTCTCCCGCGGATGGAACTGGAGATTCAGGCGATCCAGCACAACCTCGGCGCCGAAGGCTACGTGTATGTCGTTCAGTGTTGCTATGGCCATGGAGGGGCAGTTACCTGTCTCTGCAACGGGCTGATCGGCGCAGCATCGCAACCGATCCGCCGGTATTTTATCCGTCGGCACGGTACCGTTCAAGGACCCGCTGATATGATGACCGCCCCCTTTACCGGGCTTGGCCTCTCGTGGTATCATAGCGCCGGTGAATTCGTCCAAGCAGCATATCACAGACAGGTTCGTTTGGAGTACAGACATGCGCATTCTGATGAGAATAACCGGGATCCTTTTGCTTGCCGCTTTGTCGACCGCGTTCTGCCCGGGCCTGGCTCGTGGACAGCACGTCGATCCTTTCATGGGCGATTGGCGGGGCAGCGGGGTCGATGA
>DSDB01000457.1 GCA_011057845.1 Phycisphaerales bacterium
CATCGCTCTCGCTGCCCTGTTACTCGCCGCCCTGGCTCCCATCGCCCGAACTGAGCCCCAAGAGTTGGCCGCCCGACTCGAAGACAAACAGGTCGTCATCACCATCGCTGACCAGGTCTTTACCTGCTACAAATTCGCCGACGACCAGAAGTACCCCTACTTCCACCCCGTCAACGGGCCGCTGACCGGCAACAGCGTTACGACCGAGACCTCCGAGCCCTATCCCCACCACCACTCGCTGTTCTTCGGCTGCGACCGCGTCAACGGCGGCAACTACTGGCAGGAAGCCAACGCCCGCGGCCAGATCATCTCCCAGGGCCCGCGAATCATCCGCGACAGCGGCCGGCGTGTCATGTTCACCGACCGCTGCCTCTGGAAGCAGCCCGACAAGGACCCCATCATCGAAGACCGACGCTGGATCGCCGTCGCCGCCCCCAGCCAGACCCTCCGCGTCATCGACTTCCGCATCACCCTCAATCCCCTGGTCGATGTTGAAATCCTCAAGACCAACCACTCGCTCTTCAGCGCCCGCGTGGTCTCGGAACTGTCCGTCGCCTCCGGCGGAACGCTCATCAACGCCGAGGGCCTGACCGGCGAGAAAGGTACCTTCGGCGCCGCCTCAGCCTGGGCCGACTACAGCGGCACACGGGACGGCAAGACCGAGGGTCTGGCCATCTTCCAGGACCCTCGTAACCGCTGGTTCCCCTCCAAATGGTTCACGCGAGATTACGGCTTCTTCTCCCCGACGCCCATGTACTGGCTCGAAGGTGATAAACTCAACCTGTCTACGGGCGAAGCCCTCACGCTGAGCTACCGCGTCATCGTCCACGCCGGCAACCACGATCAGGCCGACATCCCCGCCCTCTGGACCGAATACGCCAAATGGGTCGAGGAAATGTCCCAGCGCATGCGCAGCCGTCCGGGCGGCCCCGCACAATAGAAGACTGCTCCCACACTCCTGAAGCGGCGCCCTCTGCGGAAGACAAAGGGCCCGAAGCAATCAGCCCTTCGCTGGGCGAAGGGCTGCCACCCGGCGGATAACCGCAAACGCAAAACCGGGCTCTCCATGTGGCCGGTGCAGGGTTTTGTGTTTGGGGTTGTCGTTTTTCGTTTGGGTTTCTACGTTTTGAGTTTGCATCAGCCCCGCTTAAGTTCTCTCCACCTGCGCTGGTCGGCGGCAATCAGCCGGTCCGCCACGGCGAAGCTGTTTGCCCCGGCTGGATACTCCCACGGCATCCGCGTGTCCCGGGCCCAGGCCTCCAGAATCGGCATCACCAGCCGCCACGACTGTTCGACCGCATCGAACCGCGTGAACAGCGTCTGGTCGCCCACCAGGCAATCCAACAGCAGACGCTCATACGACTCCGGCATCGCCACGCCGAAGATGTCCTTGTAATCAAAACTCATCTTCAGCGTGCTCATGCACACCTTGGAGCCCGGCCGCTTCGCCTCAAACGCCAGCGACATACCCTCCTCCGGCTGGATACGAAACACCAGCACGTTCGCCGGCAGATCATCCAGCCCCACCGAGTTGAACATCGAATGCGGCACCTTGCGAAATGTGATCGCAATCTCCGTATTCTTGCGGGCCATCCGCTTGCCCGTCCGCAGGTAGAACGGAACATCCCGCCACCGCCAGTTGTCCACGAGGAACTTCGCCGCCACGAAAGTCTCCGTCCGAGACGCCGGATCCACGCCGTCTTCTTCCCGGTATCCGCACACCGGCTGCCCGTCGACAGTCCCGGGCCCGTATTGCCCCCGCACGACGAATCGGGCCGCCTCGGCCGTCTCGATCGGCCGAACCGACCGTAGCAGCTTGACCGTCTCATCGCGCACGCGGTCCGCCTCGAACGAAATGGGCGGCTCCATCGCCACCAGCGACAGCATCTGCAGCACGTGGTTCTGGAACATGTCCCGCAACGCCCCGGAGCTGTCGTAGTAGCTGCCCCGGTGCTCAATGCCCAGCTTCTCCGCAATCGTGATCTGCACGTGGTCGATGTGATTGCGGTTCCACACCGGCTCAAACAGACTGTTGGCGAACCGGAACATCATCAGGTTCTGCACCGTCTCCTTGCCCAGATAGTGGTCGATCCGGTAGATCTGCGACTCGTCGAAGAACTGCGATGTCCGGCGATTCAACTCGATCGCGTTGTCCAAGTCATGCCCGAAAGGCTTCTCAATCACCAGCTTGACCTGCTCGTGTGACCCCGGCCTATCCGGACACGCCGACCCCATCCGGCCCAGCCGTTCGATAATCGTCGGATACAGAAGCGGCGGCACCGCCAGATAATAGACCACATGCCCCCCGATCCTCCGCCTCTTGTCCAGATCGCATACCCGCTGCTTGAGCTTCTCGTAAAGGGCCGCCTCGGCATAGTCGCCGCTGACGTAGCTCAGCCGCTCACAGAATCGCTCGACCGTCCCATCCGGCAGCGGCTCATCCATCTGCCCCAGCGCCCCCCGGGCCTCATGGCGAAACTGCTCATCGGTCATCGCCTTGCGGCCGCAGCCCAGCACATAGAACCGCTCGTCGAGCAACTGCCGATGATAGAGCCTCGCCAGACTGCCCAGGAGCTTGCGCCGCGTCAAATCGCCTGATGCGCCGAACACGACAATGCCGCTGGGCCCGGCGGGCTCCTCGGCACAGAGAATCTCCTGATCCGTAATCAGCGGCTGGATATCTTCCATGGGAAAACCCCCGCCATGGCGCCGGCCCCACAGACCCCGCCATCATGGTACTCGGGCAGCGGACACTTCACCCATGCGGCCCGTCCCCAATCATCTGGAAGTCAGCCAACCGGCTCGAACTGGTCCTTGCCCGCCCCACAATCCGGGCAGACCCAGTCCTCCGGAACATCTTCCCAGGCCGTCCCGGGCTCGACCCCATTGTCCGGGTCGCCCTGTGCCGGATCGTATACGTAACCACACATGATGCATCGGTACTTCATGGCCTATACTCCTTCATCTGAACTGCAACAGCGCCGACCTCGTCGACATCGCCCGATAATGTAACTTAGAACAGCACCTGTATCAACCTCTCAGGCTCAATTCGGAACCGTGATCCGCGGCCCTCGAAGAACCCATGAGCCTCGACCATGTGGATGTTCAGGTCGGAGAACTCGGCCGTCTCACCCGTATCCGTCCGCTGGACCGTGGTAACCGCTTTGTGGAAATGCCCCGGATGGGGCCATGGGCAGACCAACTCCCCCCGTGCCTCCTCCATCATCGCCCGGTGCGCCGCGTCGATATCCACCCACATGCCCAGCCCCCGGCGAGCCTGCAGCGACACCTCCCGCATTCGCTCGGCGATCCCGACTGTGGTGCGGCCCAGGGCAAAGACCGTCGCAGCGTCGGCCTCGATAATCTCATCGACGCCGCGCGTATCATGGCCCAGAAAGCCGCCGGCCACCAGCCGCGACGACCGCATGAACTCATCCAGCTTGTTCTTATCCGGCGTCTGTTTCATGGAACCGCCACCTGCATAGGCTATGCGAACTTGTCGTAGAATATCCTGTCTTCCGTCAGCCCCCGTTCCTTCAACACCGCCACGGAGGCGTCGATCATCCCCGGACTGCCGCACAAATAGGCCTCGGCCGTCCTGCCCTCGCTCACATCCCTGCGAACCACCTCCGTCACCAGCCCCCTCTGGCCCTGCCAGTCCGCCTCCGCGGACGGCACGCACGGCACAAACCGGAATGCCTTCAACTCCTTCTCGAACCGCCGCATCTCATCGAGCAGACACAGCGCGCCGATCCGGTTGGCCCCGTAGTAGTACCTCGCCTGGCGTGTGATGCCTTCGTTCCTCATCTGATACAACATGCACCGGATCGGCGCCATCCCCGATCCCCCTGCGATAAAGATGATGGGACTGTCCGTCTGCGACAGGCGGAACTCCCCGTAGGGCCCGTTGAACTTCACCTTATCGCCCTGTCTGAGATACTCAAAGCAGTACGTCGTGCAGATGCCTCCCGGCACGAGCCGGATGATCAACTCGATCGCCCCGGTGTCCGCCGGGTCGCCGGCGATGGAATACGCCCGATAGACCTCCTCGTCGCTCTTGTCGTACACCGGCGTCAGCAACTGCACATACTGGCCCGGAACATACTCCATCGGTTCATCCCCCATGATTTCGAACCGGAACAGTCTCATATCGGCCGTCAAGTCCGTGATTCGGGTGCACTCGGCCTCATACTCGCCAATCGAGAAAAACTCCTGTGGAATCTCGATCCGGATGTCGTTTCGCAGCTTCACCTGGCACGACAGCCTCACGGCATCATTCTTCTCCGGGTCCGTCAGCAACGGCTCTTCCGTCGGCAGCAGCGGCCCGCCCCCCTCCAATACCTTGACCTTGCACAAGCCGCATGTGCCCCGCCCGCCGCATGCGCTGGGAATGAAGACCTTGCTCTCCGTCAGCGCCGCCAGGACGGATCCGCCGCCTTCGGTGGTCACTTGCTTGTCGTCGTTGATCGTGATTGTACACGGCCCGTAGTTCGCCAGAAAATACTCGGCCGCCGTCACCAGAGCCGCCAGAGCCGCGCCGATGCCGCTGACCACCAGGACTTCTATGAGTACCGATAAGGCCAAACCTGGACCTCAAAATCAGAGTCGCCGCCGCGGGCAACGCTAAACAGAGTCAAATAGCAAACACCAAAAATCAAATATACATGGCAAAAAGGTGGATTTAACTAGTTCCTGTCGTGGAAAAGATATGGCGTAGACGTAAGAACTTGAAAAAAAGTCTGTTCCACAACAGGAACAAGCTAACCACACAGTGGTCCGTAGCCCATTTGCTGGCCACCCGGCTGACCTCCTCCGCGACACACCTGATATACTACTAATCCACAGGGCATTTGTCAACTGCCCATACCTCAACTGGCCCTGCTTCCGCCGAAGCACGCGGGCGGCGCCTTTGGGGGGGGATTGGATGGGCGTGGGCGTCCCGGCTCTGGCGGGCGGGGTGGTTTTTCTGTCAATTTTGGCGTCGAAAGTTGTTGACAGTGTTATGCGAACCACTAAAATACTGTGTTTTCGACACTAACTTCAGAAGAGATACGTCTATGAAAAGCTACATGGCCAAGAAACACGAGGTCGAGCAGAAGTGGCTGCTGGTCGATGCCGAGGGCCTGGTCCTGGGTCGGCTGGCCGCGCAGGTGGCCCCGATCCTCATGGGCAAGAACAAGCCCACCTATACGCCGCACATCGACACCGGCGACTTCGTCGTGATCGTAAATGCCGACAAGATAAAGGTTTCCGGCAAAAAGGCGGAGCAGAAAGAGTACGACTCGTACACCCGTTATCCCGGCGGCCGCAAGATCAGGACCTTCGCCGAGATGCTTGCCAACCGCCCAGAGAAGATCATCCAACTGGCCGTGCGCCGGATGCTCCCCAAGAGCAAGCTCGGCGGCCAGATGCTCAAGAAACTGAAGGTCTACCGTGGCCCGGAGCATGAGCACCAGGCCCAGAAACCCGAAAAGATCGAGTTGAATTGACAGGCTTGACAAGGTCATAAACGATGACGGAAACGCAGATCGAAACCCCGGGCATGAAGCTGAACATCACGTTGGGCCAGGCTGCTCCCAAGCCCGAGTCGGCCGTCGCCGCGGCACCGGCCAAGAAGGCCGAGCCGGTCGGCGGCTACTGGTGGGGCACCGGCCGACGCAAGAGTTCGGTTGCCCGCGTCCGGATTAAGCCCGGTTCCGGCAAGCTCCTGGTGAACAAACGCGAATTGGGCAGCTACTTCCCCAGAGTCCAGGACCAGAACTCAGTGGTTGCCCCGCTCAAGGCGGTCGGAGCCGACGGTAAGTTTGACATCTTCATCAACGTCCGCGGCGGCGGCACCACCGGCCAAGCCGGTGCGGCCCTGCTGGGTATCGCCAGGGCCCTTCGCAATTACGACAGCACGTATGTGCAGGCCCTGCGAGACGGCGGACACCTGACCCGCGACCCCCGCATGGTCGAAAGGAAGAAGCCCGGACAGAGCGGCGCCCGCAAGCGGTTCCAGTTCTCCAAGCGTTGACGTAGCAGCGAT
Organism: Phycisphaerales bacterium; assembly: GCA_011057845.1. GTDB lineage: Bacteria > Planctomycetota > Phycisphaerae > Sedimentisphaerales > Anaerobacaceae > UBA2266. The sequence goes on from DSDB01000457.1 coordinate 6,029, forward strand.
TCCACGATTCCAACAGCCGCCGAGAGACGATCTGGGCGGCTTTTTTTCTAGGCGAGGTTACAGCATGATACGAGTGGCGATTATCGGCGCCAGCGGTTATACGGGATCGGAGTCGATCCGGCTGCTGCTGGGCCACAGCGAGGCTCAAGTCAGTTACTTGACGGCGTTGCCGGAGGAGTGCGGTCCGGCCGAGAAGGTCTTCCCGCAGTTTCGCGGCCGCTGCGGCCTGGACATCGAGCCGCTGGACCTCGACAAGCTCAGTGAGTCATCCGATGTGGCCCTGTGCTGCCTTCCGCACAAGGTCTCGATGGGCTTCGTGCCCAAGTTGCTGGCCTCGGGCGTCAAGGTGGTCGATTTCAGCGCGGACTATCGCCTCAAGGATGCCGCCATCTACGAGAAGTTCTACGCCGTCGAACACACCGACCGGGAGAACCTGGCCAAGGCGGCGTTCGGGCTGTGCGAGCTGTTCCGCGACGAGATCCGGGGTGTGGACCTGGTGGCCAACCCGGGCTGCTACCCCACAGGCGCTGCGCTGGCGGCCGTACCGGCTCTCAAGGCCGGCTTGGCCCGCCCGGACATGGTGATCGTCAACTCCGTCACCGGGGCCAGCGGCGCGGGCAAGAACCCCTCGGCCAAGTTCCATTTTCCCAACATGAACGAGAACCTGTTCGCCTACGGCGTCGGCACCCACCGCCACATGCCGGAGATTGAGCAGATCCTGACGTCGGCGGCCGGGCGGGGCGTCAACGTCCTGTTCCAGCCGCACGTCGGACCATTCGACCGGGGCATCCTCTCAACCGTCTACATGGAGCCCGCCAAAGACGTCAAACCGAGGGAACTGCTGGATCTGTACCGTGATTTCTACGCCGGGGAGCCCTTTGTCCAGGTCTGCGACGGGCCGCCGCTGCTCAAGGACGTCGCCACGACGAACTACTGCCATGTCTTCCCCACGGCCGTCAAGGG
>DSDB01000660.1 GCA_011057845.1 Phycisphaerales bacterium
CCCGCGGCTCTCCCATCCTGGCCTTTGCGTCCTCGTAAACATCCTGACCCAATCGGCTGACCAACTCCCGGTCGGGATACATCCTGCGAAACTGCTCTCGAAACGCATCCTCGATCTCCACCGTCCGCCGATAATGCGCCGCGGCAACATCGGGATCGAGCAACCGCCCCATCGCCACCTCAAGCCGGGCACTACCCGGATACTTCCGTATGGCCTCCGCCAGCATCTCGCGGGCCTTTGCCGTATCGCCCGCCAGCTCATACACCTGGGCCAGTTTCTCATTGTTCTTGTAGTCCGCGGGGTTTCGGGCGCCGGCCAAGTCAAAACGGGCGCCGGCCGCCTCCAGCAAACTGGCGTCTTTGCGGGCGGACTGCTCATACTGCCGCAGATACACCTTGCCGTCCAGGCTTAACGCCTCGTCCGACCACGTGTCCGCCTGCACCGCCGCCTCCAGTTGCGTGTGAGCCCGATCCAGGTTGCCCGCGACAATCGCCACATGCGCCAGGCGGATATGCACTGTACTGCGATATACGGGCAGATAGCACACGACCCCAAACACCACCACCGCGGCGGCAACCACCGCCGCTAAACCCACTCGGGCAGCGCCCCGCAGAGAGGTTGGACACGCCTGGGGCCGGTCCGCGACATGCACGCACGCCCCCAGACAGCCGATCATCGCCCACATGGCCGTATAGACACCCGGCTCAAACACGGCGAAGTCAATGAGATTCTGCACCAGAACCGCCACCACCGCACAGCAGACCGCGACGGCAACCCGTTGCAGATGCAGGCCAGAGGCGGCGTCGCCGGTTCGCCGCAAAGGCCCGCCGAAGATCGCCAGACCAATCACAAATGCCGCCACCGGCGCGACATACATCATCACCGCGATGTAGATCGCCACATCCAATCCCGCATCGCCCGCGCTCACCGGGACCAATCGGTAGCGAAGGACAACCAGGCATACGGCCAGCACAGCGCCGAATACTCCAACGAACCGAGCCGCTCCGGGGCCATCAGAAACCATCTCAAAGCATGACCGGTCATTCTGAGCGCAGCGAAGAATCTCCTTCCGGCGACGCCCAGACCCTTCGCTTGGCTCAGGGTGGCAGTCCTTGGGAAGGCCTTTCGCATCGTCGCATCGCTCCGATACCTCCTGTGAACAGACGCCCAGCCACCGCCACAGGGGCCCGATCACCATGAGCAGAAAGCCCGCCAGCCCAAGAGGGCCGTACTGCCCCAACATACTCAGGGTGAAGTTGTGCGGGTCGCGGACGCTTTCAATCGCCCCGTCCGGCTTATAGTGCGTGTAGTGCGTTCCAAAGTTGCCGCCTCCGACCCCGGCCGGGTGGTCCGCCACCATCCGGCCCGTCGCATGCCAGTACTGCCAGCGCACCAGCATGGAGTTGCCCCCCGGCAGCGACCCGTGGGCCAGGCCATGGCCGGCCACGGCCGCCGTCGCGGCACAGGCCACCACGAGAATGCCTATCAACAGCTTCCATCGATGCCGCCGCACCCAATCGCCACACCGCGCCAGGGCCAGCCACAGGACCGCCCCGGTCGCCAGACCGAGAAATGCCCCCTTGCTGAGCGTCAGCACCAACGTCCCAAGCATCGCCGCCACAACCAGGCAACGCAGTAATAATGACCGCGTTTCATCGGCGCCGGCTCCTCCCCGCGGGCGACGGGGCAGAATCAGCATCGATGCGACGGCAAACAACCCGATCAACAGGAAACAGCCCGCGGAGTTCCGCGTCGTGAAGAATCCCCGCACGCCGCGAGAATAGAGCCGGTGTTCAAACAGAAAGGTATCGAACGTGCCCGGCTCAATGCCCAGCGCCCCCAGCATCTCCCTCGGGTTCTGCTCATACTGCTGGATCGTCACATCATTGCTGATGAAGTGCTGCTCGAGCCCCTGGTACACCGTCGCGGTTGCCAACCCCGCCAGCACGCACAGGACCAGATGAATCCGCAAGCGGCTGTTGAGCACCTGCACAAGCAGGGCGGCCATCAGCACCGGTGCCATCATCGCCGCGGTGGCCGTGGTCGCCGCCCGTTTATCCGATGCAAGACAGCCCGCGATCAGCGCACCGGCCAGAAACACCGCCGCCCCAATCTCGAATCCGCCCCAGCGGTACACAAGCCGCCCGGATACCACCCCATCAATCAGCCACACCCCAAACCCCAGGATGAGTAATCCCGACAGGGTCAACGTATACAGGGCGTCACTCGTCTCGCCCGGCAGGGCCCCGGTGCTGCCCATGACGCTCTCGGTCACAGTGGCCCGAATCGCAATGACCAGCAGGCATACCCCAAGCAGCAGGGACTCGAATAACCGCCGTCCGGCCGGAACTACGGCCCCGTTCACTGTCATAACCGACTTCGGATGTTTTCTGGCCGCCATAGATCGTTACTGTCCGCCACCGGTGTGCTCGAGTATCGCCACCATCGCCAGCACCAGCACCGTCTGGACGGCGATAAGCACAGCCCCGGTCATGTTGACCTGATTGAGAAAAACCGCCGCGATGCCGGTGCACAGCGTCGCAAGGTATAACGTCAGCGCCGTCTGGCGATCCGTCAATCCGCGCCGCCGCAGCCGATGCGAGAAATGCTGCGTATCGCCCACAAACGGGCTCTTGCCCTGGCGAATCCGCAGCAGCGTAACACTGGCGAAGTCGTAGAGCGGCACGGACATGGCCACCAGCGGCATCAGCACGGCATAACCGCGTCCGCTGCCAGCCTGCGAGTAGTAGGTCGTCCGCAGACTCAGCAGCCCCAGGAAAAACCCCATCACCAGCGACCCGGCGTCGCCCATGAATATCCTGGCGGGTGGAAAGTTGAACACCAGAAAGCCCAGCAGTGTGCCGATGAACACCAGCGCCACGCCGCCGACGAACACCTGTCCGCTGCCGGCGGCCGCGGCGAAGAGGATCGCCACCACGATGACCGCCATGCCCGCCGCCGCCCCGTCCATGTTGTCCAGGAAGTTGAACGCGTTCATAATCAGCACCATCCAGACCGCCGACAGCAGGACCGTCATGGTCCGACTCTCGATGAACAGCTCCACGCGGATATCCGCCAGCCACGCCGCCGCCGTCGCGGCCAAAAACTGCACGACCAGCTTCAGGAAGGGCCCCAGCTTCTTTTTGTCGTCCCAGAGCCCCACCGCAAAGAGCACGGTGGCCACGCCCATGACGATCACCAGTTGGCCGGCCTTGGACGCGAAATCCACCGGATCGATACCGCCCGCGGTCGTCAGAGATCTGAAGTGCCCCGGAACCAGCACGAACTGAATCCCGCAGGCCGCAACCGCCAGGAACAACATCAACGTCGCGTAGATTGCAATGCCGCCGCCCAGCGGCACCACCGTCCGATGGTACCGGTCTGCCGTCGGTCGGGCCACGAAACCCGTCCGCAGGGACCACTTTCGAACCAGCGCCGTCAGACAGACCGACACACCGAACGTCCCCAGAACCAGCCCTATCGCCACAGCCCAGATCATATACGCCCCTATACCTACACCCTATACCCTCAGTCCCCCCAGTATCCCCAAGCGCCGACGCACACGCACCGGGCCCTTCAACTGAGCCGCCAGCCGTTCCCGGACCTGGTCGAAGAACTCGAAATAGCACTCCTGCCTGTAGTCCGGGTATGTATACGGCATCGCCTTCCAGCCCTTGTCGTAGACCAGCGTCACCTCTGCCCATATCCGCCGTCCGATGTAGATTCGATGCGAGTAATTCTTGGTGGTGGCCAGCACCAGTTTCGACGGCTCGATGCAGCCGGGGTCCAGGTTGACCGGACGCGGCAACGGCAGGGCCGCCTGCACCGCCAGCCTGCGCTCCAGGGCATTGGTCATAAGCTTGATGGCCCCGAGCAACCCGGGATCAATCAGGTCGTCGATGCTGATGAATTGCCGCAGTATGCGCGGACCGATCTGTTTGCGGTAGTACTCCGTGGAATCGAACGGCCATTCCTCGCTCCTCAAGTCCACCGCCCCGAACCGGCGACCGGCCGCCTCGACCGCCTCGTCGAGACACTGGCGATTCGCCGCCAGTATCCCGATGATCAGCTTGACCGGCGCAGGGTCCTTTAACTCCCACATGGCTGCACGATCCATCCCCAAAGAAGACCGGGGCCATTAAGCCGGCCCCGGTTCAGATACGGCATCAGACATCGCAGATGCGAGCCGCGTACATCAGCGACTGCATCGGGTCCTTCCTGGGAACGAACTCGTGGCCGACATAGCCGTCGAAGTTCGTCTCGGCGATGGCCCGCATGATGGCCGGATAGTACAACTCCTGCGTCTCGTCGATCTCATTGCGGCCGGGGTTGCCGCCGGTGTGATAGTGCCCGATGTACTCGTGATACGTCTTGATCGTCCGGATGATGTCGCCTTCCATGATCTGGGCGTGATAGATATCGTACAGAATCTTCACGCGCGGCGACCCGACCTGTTTGCACACCTCCACGCCCCAGGCCATCTTGTCGAACATGTAGTCCGGATGATTAACCTTGCTGTTGAGGTATTCGATGACGATGGTTACGCCCTTCTGCTCGGCGTAGCCGGCCACCTGCTTGAGGCCCGCGACCATGTTCTTGATGCCCTCATCGTCGCCCATCCCCTGGCGGTTGCCCGGGAAGGTGATGACGTTGGGCATGCCGTGCTCGGCGTTGGCGTCGATGGCGTCCCGAATCGCCTTGAGACACTCCGCGTGATTCTCCGTGCGGTTGAGGCCCTTGGTCAGCCCGTGCGTATTCGTCAGCGCGCAGACGAGCCCGTGCTTCTTGAGCGTCGCGAACGAATTCGGTCCCAGCAGTTCGATGGCTTTCAGGCCGATGGTCTTGCACGACGCGGCGAATTCATCCAGCGGGATCTTGTCGTAGCACCACTTACTGACGGATTGTTTGATTCGACCCTTCGTCACGCATCGTTCCACTGTCGTCGCCCCTTTCACGCTGTCTATGCCCGCCCCCAGCGCAGCCACACCGGCGGCCGCCAGCGACGATTGACATATAAACGTCCGTCTGGATAACTGTTGTTCGTTCATAACCGTCTCCTTTGAACAAAAATGCCGTCGCCGACGGCGACAACGGCCGTTACGCCATATTCACACCTTGGGCTCCAATTCGCCCTTGAGCATCCCGACCAGCTCCACGGTCCGCTCGCAGGCCCGATCCACCGGCACAATTTCGCGGTCCGCCTCCCGGCGCAGCTTGACCTCCACGTTGCCCTCGGCCAGGGATTTCTTGCCCACCGTCACGCGAACCGGGATGCCAATGAGGTCCGCATCCTTGAATTTCACGCCGCCGCGGGCCTCCCGGTCGTCGTACAGCACGTCCAGCCCGCGCCCCATCAGGTCCTCGTAGATTCGCTCGGCGGCGGCGGCTACCTCCGGGTCCTCCTGATTGACGCACGTCACCAGCACCTCGTAGGGGGCAATGGAAATGGGCCAGATGACGCCGTTTGCGTCGTTGCCCAGCTCAATGGCCGAGGCGAGTATCCTGTTGACGCCGATCCCATAACAGCCCATCAGACAGGGCTGCTCATGGCCGTTCTCATCCAGAAACTTGGCGCCCAATTTGACGCTGTACTTGGTTCCCAGCTTGAATACCTGCCCGACTTCAATGCCCTTCTTGAACAGCAGCTCCTTGCCCCGATAGGTATCGCCCGGCACGGCCAGCCGAAGGTCCAGCACCTGTGCCCGGCCCACATCGAAATCCCGCCCGGGCACGATATTGACCGTGTGGTAATCCGTCCTGTTGGCCCCGCCGATCCAAACATCCATAGCCGCCACGGCGTGGTCGATCAGCACCTTGCCAACACTGTCGGCCAGGCCGACCGGACCGGCAAACCCGACATGGGCGCCGGTGGCCTTCATTATGGTCGCCTCATCCGCCAGTTCAATGTGTGCCCCGCCGAGGGCCCCGCGGAGCTTCTCCTCGTTGACGTCATGGTCGCCGCGGACCAGCGCCGCCACGACATCCTCGCCTGCGGTGTAGATCAGCGTCTTGACCATCTGGGCCGGTTGCGTCTTGAGAAACGCACAGACCGCCTCGATACTGCCGACATTCGGCGTGTGCACGTCCTGCATCGGGGGTACATCGGCAGCAGGGGCCGCCTGGGTCACCGGATCGACCGCGGCACGTTCGAGGTTGGCCGCGTAAGTCCCATCGGCCGTATAGACGATGGTATCCTCGCCGGATTCACAGGGGATCGTGAACTGATGCGACCCGGAGCCGCCCATCTCCCCGCTCTCGGCCTCGACAATGACGTACTCCAGTCCGCACCGCTCGAAGATGCGGCAATAGGCGTCGTACATCTTGCGGTAGGACTGCTCCAACTGCTCGGGATTGGCGTCGAAGCTGTAGGCGTCCTTCATGATGAACTCCCGCGAGCGGATCGCCCCGAACCGGGGCCGGAACTCATCGCGAAACTTCGGACTGATCTGGTAGAGGTTGAACGGCAATTGCTTGTACGAGCTGATCTCTCCGGCGGCGATATAGGTGAACACCTCCTCGGCCGTCGGGCCCAGCACATGGGCCCGCCCGTGCCGGTCCTCCAGATGGAACATCGTGGGTCCGTAGTCGGCGCTGCGACCGGTCTGGTCCCACAACTCCCGCGGGTGCATCGAGGGCACGACAATCTCCAGGGCCCCGGCCCGATCCATCTCCTGGCGCACAATGGCGATGATCTTGAGCAGGCTTCGCCACCCGAGCGGCAGATACGCATAGGTGCCGCTGGCGACCTTGCGGAATATCCCCGCCCGAATCATCAACTGGTGGCTGATCGTCTCGGCATCGGCCGGAACCTCTTTGACCGTCGGTATGAACGTCTTGCTGTATCGCATGGCGTCTGTCTCAATGACTATGTAATCGCCTCAGAACCGCATTCCGAAGCGAAAACATTCTTATATTTCAAAACAAACCCCCACGCAAGCCCATTTCGCCCCTTGTCCGCGACCCACGTGGCGGCTATACTCCGTCCA
>DSDB01000246.1 GCA_011057845.1 Phycisphaerales bacterium
ACTCATTGTCAATGTTCTCGGCCACACGTTTGATAAACGCCGCCACCTGCTCGGCCTGCGGTTCCTTGAAGCCCCGCGTTGTGATCGCCGGCGTCCCGATTCGGACCCCGTTCGGGTTCATCGGCGGGGCGTCATCGCCCGGAATCGTGTTGTAATTCGTCACGATCCTCGCCCGATCCAGGGCCTTGGCCAGCTTCTTGCCCGGGATACCTTTCTTGCGCAGGTCGATCAGCATCAGATGGTTGTCGGTGCCACCGCTGAGCAGGTCAAAACCATGCTCCAGCAGCTTGGCCGCCAGCACTTTGGCGTTCTTGACGATCTGCCGCGCATAGGCCTGGAATTCCGGCGTATCGGCCTCGGCCATCGCCACCGCGATCGCCGTGACCGTGTGCATGTGCGGCCCCCCCTGCAAGCCCGGAAATACCGCCCGGTCCACCTTCGCCGCGTGCTCGGCCTTGCACAGCAACATGCCCCCGCGCGGCCCGCGGAGCGTCTTGTGCGACGTCGTCGAGACGATGTCGGCGTATGGAACCGGGCTCTTGTGAATCCCCGCTACCACCAGACCGGCTATATGGGCGATATCACTGACATGATAGGCCCCGACCTCCTTGGCAATACTCTCGAATATCTCAAAATCAATCTCTCTGGGATAGGCCGTCGCACCGGAGATAATCACCTTAGGATGGTGTTTCCTGGCCAATTCCCGGATATGGTCGTAATCCAGCCGACCCGTCGACGGGTTGATCGGATACGACACCGAACGGAAAAACCGGCTGGTGGACGACACCTTCCAGCCGTGCGTCAAGTGCCCCCCGTGAGGCAGTGCCATCCCCATGATCATATCGCCCGGCTCGATCAGCGCCGAATAGGCCGCCAGATTCGCCACCGAACCTGAATACGGCTGGACGTTCGCATGATCGGCCTTGAAGACCTTCTTGGCACGCTCCCGGGCTACCGTCTCGATCAGATCGGTCACCTGTTGGCCCTCGTAGTAGCGCTTGCCCGGATAGCCCTCGGCGTACTTGTTGGTCAGGCAGCTTCCGCTGGCCTGCATCACCGCCCGCGACACGTAGTTCTCCGACGGGATCAAACGGATACACCCGCTCTGCCGGGCCGCCTCCTGCCGAATCAATTCGTATATGGATGGGTCGTACTGCTCAAGAGCCGTCAACATGCCAATATCTCCTGTTAGCGTGAAAAAGATGCCAAGTCCACACCCTCCGAGCCCTCCGCCCGAAAATCCCGCCCACTTATAACACAGACCCCACCGGCCCCACAATATTTATTTGTTGACAAACCCCTATCCCCTGCTATGATAATGGACTAATACTATGATCTGGTATTCGGTGGGCAATTGTGTTAGCCAGAGGACAGTCCCGGTTCGATTTGCGTAATGGCCGAACCCCTTTTAGAAAAAGCAAGACAAGCCGCTCAATCCGACGACTTCGATGCCGCTATCGAGTTGTTCCTTCAGGCGTTGCGCGCGGACCCGGAGAGCGTCGCGGCGCACATTGAGCTGCGCGACGCCGCCCTGGCTCGCCGCCAGAAGGGCGGCATAGGCCCGACCGAGGAAGACAAGAGGCGTCTCAACCGTTCCCATACCCCCCTCGAACGGCTGTTGGACGCCGAATTCCTCCTGGCCCGCGACCCCAACCACCTGCCCTACGCCGAGGCCATGCTCCGGGCGGCCGTCGACGCGAAATATGCCAAATCCGTGCGATGGATCGGCGACCTCATGTTCCTGGCCAATAACAACGCCCGCAAGCCATCCCTGGCCCTGTACCTTCTACTCAAGGACGCCTACGCGGCTGTCGGGCACTATGACCGTGCTGTCGCCGCATGCCAGCGGGCCAAGAAACTCCAACCGGAAGACCGCCGACTCACCGAGGACCTCCGCACCCTCACGACAAAACTGCGAGCCGCCGGGCGAGGGCAACCGGCCTCAGACCTCGACGAACAGGGGTCGCTCTCCGACGTCGACCACACCACCGAACTGGCCGCCGCCGATCCGACGGCCGACGGCCCGTCACCCGAGGACATCGAGAAGGCCGCCACATTCTTCGAAAAAGCCCGAAAGACCGCCGAGACAGGAAACTTCGATTATGCCATCGAGATGTACCTCGAAGGCCTCAAACTGGCCCCCGATGCACTCGAACAGGGCCATTTGCCCCTCTGTGAGCTGGCCCTCAAACGTCAGTCCAAGGGCGGCAAGAAGCCCTCGATGATGGAAAGAGTCAAGAGACTCGGCGGAAAGACCCCTCTCGAACAGATGCTCAACGCCGAGTACCTCTTCGCCAAGGATCCCGCCCATTTGCCCTATGCCGAGTCAATGCTTGAAGCCGCCGTCGCCGCCGGGCTCAACAAAACCGCCGGTTGGCTGGCGAACCTCGTTTTTCAGACCAACAACGCCGCGGCCAAGCCCTCGCTCAAGACCTACAAGCTGCTCAAGGACGTCTACCGGCGGCTGGGACAGTTCGATAAGGCCCTGGCCGCCTGCCAAAGGGCCCGCCAGATCAAGCCGAACGACCCCGACCTGGCGGAGGACTTCAAGTTCCTCTCGGCCGAGCTGACCATGGCCCGCGGCCACTATGACAAGGAAGGCGACTTCCGCAACTCTATCAAGGACCGAGATCAACAGGAGCAGCTCCAGTCTCAGCAGGGAGTCGTTAAGAGCCAGGATTATCGGGCCTTAGCCGTCGAAACCGCCCGTAAGAAGCTCATCGAAGACCCCTCCCTGCCCAAGAACATCCTCAACCTGGCCGATGCACTGTCCGAGGTGGGCGCCGAAAAGGCCGCCAACGAGGCCGTTGCCCTCCTGGAAGACTCCTACCACGACACCGACAACTTCACTTTCAAGCAGCGGGCCGGCGAACTGAAGATCAAGCAGATTCGCCGCGGCATCCGACAGGCCAAGTCCGCCCTAGCCAAGCATCCGGACAACGGCGCCGCACGCAATCGCCTCAAGGAACTCACCGCCCTGCTCAATACCGTCGAGCTCGAGCACTACCGCCTCTGCAGCGAGAACTACCCCACCGACCTTCGCCTCAAGTATGAGCACGCCCTGCGGCTGGTCCGCCTCGGCCAGTATGACCAGGCCATCCCCCTGCTGCAAGAGGCCCAGCGGGAGCCCGGCCACAAGATCTCCGCCATGAACCAGATCGGCCTGTGTTTCTTCCTCAAGGGCTGGCACACCGACGCCGTCGACGTCTTTGCCCAGGCGGTTGACGCCCACGAAATACCCGATGATGCCATGGCCAAGGAATTACGTTATAATCTGGCCCGAGCCTATGAAGAAAAGGGCGAACTCGACAAGGCCCTCGAGTCCTACCGCAAGGTCGCCCATCTCGATTTCGCCTACAAAGACATCAGCAAACGTATAGAAGACATAAGAAACAGCGGTTCGAAACCAACCTAGTATTCACAGACCATACTATATTGCTGTATCAGGAGAAACACGTGGCACATTCGTTATCAGCCAGGAAGCGCGTCCGACAGAACGCCAAACGAAGAGTTATCAACCGGGCCCGCAAGAGCCAGGTCAAGACACAGATCAAGCGGTTTGAGGACGCCCTTTCGACGGCCGAACCGCAGGCCGCCGAGCAGCAGTACCGTCTGCTCGCCAGGAAACTCGACAAGACCGCGGCCACCAGCACCATGCACAAAAAAACGGCCGCCCGAAAGAAATCCCGGTTGGCGAAAAAACTCAACGCCATCAAGGCCAAGCATGCCTGAAATCTACAAACAGCGAATTCTAAAACTCCTCAAGCACCAGGACTACGAGCCCGTCAAGATCAACCGCCTCGCCCAGAACCTCGGCGTCGGTTCCGAAGACTACCCCCAATTCAAGGAGGCCTTCGACCAACTCCGAGGCGCCGGCCACGTCATCATCGGCCACGGCAATCTGGTCACGCTGCCGGCCCTGACCGGCCGCATCGTCGGGCGGTTCCGAGCCAACCCCAGGGGCTTCGGCTTCATCACCACCCTCGAGCCCACCGCCCACGGCGACCTCTTCGTACCCCCCGAAGCCACCGCCGACGCCATGACCGGCGACATTGTCATGGCCAAGGTCGTCAAGAAGGGCCAACGCGCCGGCCAGAGCCGGCTGGTCGGACAGATCGTCCAGATCCTCGAACGCGCCTGCGACCGCTGCGTCGGCACGCTCTCGCAGCACCCGGAAGGCTGGCTCGTCCAGCCCGACGGCAACGCATTCGTCGAGCCCATCGCCGTCGACGACGTGGCCGCCAAGGGCGCCCGCGAGAAGGACAAGGTCGTCGTCGAAATCACCTCCTACCCCACCGACAAATACATCGCCCGCGGTGTCATCATCCAGGTCCTCGGCCGGGCGGGCCATTACGACACCGAGGTCCTCTCCGTCGTCCAGCGTTTCCACCTGCCGACCGAATTCGACGCCGAGTGCCTCAACCAGGCCCGAACCGCCGCCCATGCCTTCAAGCCCGAGAGCATCACCGACCGCGAGAACATCTCGGCCAAGACCATCATCACCATCGACCCGCCCGACGCCAAGGACTTCGACGACGCCATCAGCCTCGAACGGACCGCCGACGGCAAGTGGCTGCTCGGCGTCCACATCGCCGATGTCAGCGGCTTTGTCAGCCCCGACTCCCCGCTCGACATCGAAGCCCGAAAACGCGGCAACAGCATTTACCTGCCCGCCAAGACCATCCCCATGCTGCCGGAGGTCCTCAGCAACGGCGTCTGCTCGCTCCAGCCCGACCAGCCCCGACTGGCCAAGAGCGCCTACATCACCTACGACGACCGCGGCAAGGTCGTCACCACCCGCTTCGCCAACAGCATCATCCGCTCGACGCAACGCCTGACCTACCTCCAGGCCGATGCCGCCCTCAAGGGCCACACCAAGGACCTGCCCGCCTCCGTCATTACGCTGCTCAAGGACATGGAGCACCTCAGCCGCATCATTGAGACCCGCCGCCGCGACCAGGGCATGATCCACCTGGACCTGCCCGAGACCGAACTGGTTATGGACGACGCCGGCCGCGTCACCGACGCCCGCCCCGCCGACACCAGCTACCCCCACACCATCATCGAGATGTTCATGGTCGAGGCCAACGAGGCCGTTGCCCGACTCATCGACCGCCTCGACATCCCCTTCCTGCGCCGCATCCACCCCGAGCCCGACGCCCTGACGTTGCGCAATCTCGCCATGCTCGTCCGCTCCTTCGGCCTGACCCTGCCGCGAACCCCCACCCGCAAATCGATCCAGGACCTGCTGGCGGCCGTCAAGGACGCCGACGCATCCCTGGCCGTCAACCTGGCCGTCCTGCGCTCCTTCGAGAAAGCCCGCTACGCCCCACAGCACATCGGCCACTACGCACTGGCCTCCACGCACTACTGCCACTTCACCAGCCCCATCCGCCGCTACGCCGACCTCACCGTCCACCGCATCCTCGACCTTTATGTCCGCGGCAAGACCGACCGCGCCAAGCAGATTGCCGCCGGACAGAACCTCGCCGAGATCGGCTCGCACATCTCCTTCACCGAGCAGCGCGCCACCGACGCCGAGCGCGAACTGACCACGGTGCTGGTCCTGCAGTTGCTCAGCAAGCGCATCGGGTCGAAGGTCCGCGGGGTCGTCACCGGCGTCACCAGCTTCGGCCTCTTCCTCCAGTGCCGCAAATTCGGCGTCGAGGGCCTCGTGCAGCTTGCGGACCTCGGGCCCGATGAATGGAAATACGACGCCCGCTCCCAGTGCGTCATCGGCCGCCGCTCCAACAAGACCGTCCGCCTCGGCCAGGCCTTGGACGTCGCCATCACGTCCGTCGACATCCCGGCCCGAAAGCTCAACTTCACGCCTCTCGAACCCCTCGTGACCGCCGAACAGATCCGCAGGGCCGGGCCCTCGGCCCCCCGCGAACCCAAACCCGACCCAAAAGGCGCCGCCAAAGATAAATCCCGCCGCCATCCCGGCAAAAGACCCCGCACCCAGAAACGCAACGCCCGCCGTCGCAAGTAGCAAACCCGCCCCGGCGCCTTTGCCCCGCTCAAGCCAACCGTCCCCGACCGTCGCCATATCGGGCACAGCGGGGCATCCCACCCTCCAGACACGGCCGGACACATGCCACGGCACTGTCATGCCAAACCCGACACTGTAATGCTCAGCGAACGAACCAGAAAAACCAGCCGCCCTACACCCCAACATCCGTGTGAATCTGTGTCAAAAAGACCTCGCCAATCCGTGTCCACCCAAAAGGTCTACGGCCCTGCGTCGTGAGTCGTGAGTCGCTACTTCAGATCGTCCATGATGGTGGCAAGCAGCCGCCCTACATACTCGCCGGCCCGCGGGGGCTCGTCCTGGCTCTTCGCCGGCAGCGCGGCGATGCGGTCCTTCATCGGCCGGGCCCGCTCGCCCAGTTCGTTGATCCCCGTCAGCGCCAGCATCGCCACGAAGTGCGTGTTGCTCTCCAGCGTCGCCAACTGCATCAGCACCTCCAGTGCCTCGGCGAAATCCTCATCCGGCCCATACTGCGTCACGGCCGCGGCGCAGATCGCCCGGACCGATCCCGAGGCATCGGTCCGCATCGCCTTGCCAATCGCCTCGCGCCCGGCCGTCACGCCGGCCTTCTCCCGCATCAGCAGGCCCATCGCCGCCCAATACCGCACCGCGCTGTCCTCATCGCCCATCGCCTCAATCAGCTTCCCGGTCGCCTCCGGCCGCAGCATCGACGCCGCCTCCGCCGTCTCCATAATCCGTTCCATCGGATACCCCTGTCCCACCCGTCCTGTCTCGCGCTGCCCCGCTTCGTCCCTCATCCCTCGTCCATCGGCCGTCGCCCCCCCATGCCCAACCTCATACGGCGTGCTCCCGGCCGAACGGCTGTGAATCTCATCCTCCGGCAGGAACCCCACATCCCGAATCTCCCGCACCCATCGCCGCTGCTCGGCCCGCATCCGCTCCAGAACCTCGCGATGCTCCGG
>DSDB01000404.1 GCA_011057845.1 Phycisphaerales bacterium
GATCTCGAAATCGGAATCCAGGTTGTCATGCTGAGCGGAGCGAAGCATCCGGGCCTCGAATGGTAGCGATCACAAGATCGCAGCCCAGATGCTTCGCTTCGCTCAGAATGACACTCCTTGTTTCGATGGAGTCACAAGAGGAGCACGTATGGCAAAAGACAAGAAGAAACACCCGCTGGTCGACACGACTCGGCCGAATCTGTTGGAAGACGTCTTCCCCCACGATCTGCCGCCGCTGATTCCGCTGGCCAACCCCGTGGTCGAGTACATCGACGGCAAGGCGGTCCAATTCGACTTCGCCGGCGTCAAGGACCGCGATATCTGCATCACGGACACGACCTTCCGCGACGGCCAGCAATCGCGCCCCCCGTACACGATCGACCAGATGGTCCGCATCTACGACCTGCTGGCCAGGCTCGGCGGCCCCAACGGCGTCGTCCGCCAGACCGAGTTCTTCCTGTACACGAAGAACGACCGCGAGACGCTCGACCGCTGCCGCGCGCTGGGGCATACATACCCCGAATGCACCGGCTGGATCCGGGCGGACAAGGGGGATTTCCGCCTCGTCAGGGAGGCGGGCCTGCGGGAAACGGGCATGTTGACGAGCTGCTCGGACTACCACATCTTCCAGAAGCTCAAGTTTCCCAGCCGCCAGCGCTGCATGGACGCCTATTGCGAGGTCGTCGCGGCCGCGTTCGAGGCCGGCGTCCGCCCGCGCTGCCATCTGGAGGACATCACCCGGGCCGACATCGACGGCTTCGTCCTGCCCTTTGTCGAGCGGCTGATGGAAATGAGCGAGCAGGCGCCGCCGGAATTGTCCGTCAAGATCCGCCTGTGCGACACGATGGGTTTCGGCGTCAGCTTCCCGGGCGCCTCTTTGCCGCGGAGCATCCCCAAGCTCATCTATAAGCTCAACCGTGAAGTGGGCGTGCCGAGCGACCGGCTCGAATGGCACGGGCACAACGACTTCCACAAGGTCCATGTCAATGGGGCGACGGCCTGGCTGTACGGCTGCGACTTCGTCAACACGACGCTCTTCGGTTTCGGCGAGCGGACCGGCAACCCGCCGCTGGAGGGCGCCGTCATGGAGTACATCGCCCTCAAGGGCGGCCTGTGCGGCATCGACACGACCGTCATCACGGAGCTGGCCGACTATATGACTTCCATCGGCCTGCCCATCCCGGACAACTACCCCTTCGCCGGGCGCAACTTCAACACCACCCGCGCCGGCATCCACGCCGGCGGGCTGCGTCAGGATGAACGCATCTACAACATCTTCGACACGACGAAACTGCTGAACCGCCCGGCCCGCGTGAGCATCACCGACAAGAGCGGCGCCGACGGGGTCGCCCACTGGGTCAATGAGTTCTTCGGCCTCAAGGGCGACGACCGCATCAGCAAGATCAAGGTCCATAAGCTCGCCCGGTGGGTCATCGACCAGTACGAGGTGGACGGGCGATTGACCTCCATCAGCGATCAGGAGCTCGAAGAGAAGACCCGCGAACTGATGCCCGACTACTGGGCCAAATACAAGCCCGGCCGATAGCCTATTGTCGGTGGTGCGAGCACTCCGGCAAACGACGAACCTCATTTTCGGCCGCACGATAACGCCGGGCCAGGCGCTATCGTGCGACCTTTTTTTGTCTCTTCGCGGAGAGCACCACATTTTTTATGCAACCGGACACGCCCCGCCGGGTCGCGGAAAACGGCCTTTGGGGACCGTTCGCAAGGATTTGACACCCTCTGCCGCCATAGGCCCGGTCCCGGCCCGCACAATTGCATGTAGCCGTGGAGGGGGTCTGTGCTATAATGCGCCTATGCATCGCACGCGGTGTGTGAGCATACGACCCAAGGGGTCTGTACATAGCATATGGAGGACATGCAATGGTGCGCGGACGATTCGCTCTGATAACAGGGGTGGGCCTGTGCGCCGCGGTGATCCTGGGGAGGACGGCTTACGGCCAAGAGGAGCCGTCCTTGTATCTCCCGGACATCCGCGGCATGGCCAAGCAGGCGGATTTCATCTTCAAGGGCGCCGTGACGAAGGTCGAGTATCGCAACTCGGAGTATGTCCCGGTTCGCGATGAAAGCGGCAAACAGGTCTACGACGAAGACAACCAGCCTGTCTTCGCGGACGGCTCCAACCTGCCGCACAGCTTCGTGACCTACCAGATCGAAAAGGTCTATAAGGGCAAGCCCCCGCAGGCGCCGGGCGGAGGTCCCTCAACGACATTGACGCTTCAAATGGTCGGCGGCATCTGCCAGGAAAAACCCGGTGAGATTGTCTTTGTCCCGCACTATCCCCACATGGATCCGGGCGATCGCGATCTGCTGTTTGTCCTGCAGAACACGATTCGACCGTGTCCGCTCGTGGGCTCCGAGAAGGGACGCTTCCGCGTGCTTGTCGATCCCGCCATAAAAGAGCCGCGCATCTACAGCGACGTCGGCCATGAGATTGTGCATGTCCAGTTTCAGCCGCCCATACCCGACGAGATCGACTACGGCCCCAAGCATCCCCTGGAGGAAGTGATGACCTACAAGTTCGGCGACTGTGACGGGTGCACGCTCGAAAAAGTTACTGTGGACGAGGGCGACGAAAGTGGGCTGCCCGCCGAAAGCAATCCGAAGGGGCCGCAGTTCCGCGAGGCGGATTTCGATACGTTTGTTGCAAGGATCGTGGCCGAGACGCACACCCCCGAGGAACTCCAGCAATGGCCCCCCGTGGACAACGCCGATAGCTCCAAGCCCTTCGAGGCGGAGTCCTACAGCGAAGACGCTCCGAAAGACGACTCGCAGGCGCCGCCGCCGGAATGGCCGCGGCCGTGGCTCGACCAGTTACCGCCCGATCAGCAGGAAGCCGTCTTTGAAGCCGAACGCATCGAGGCCCAACTGCTGGCGCTCAACGGCGGCAATCCCGTGCTGCCGGCCAATGAATGTGAGATGCGCATCCTGCTCGAAGGACCCATGCCGGGCGATATTTCCGGGCCCGAGGGCAAGCGGGACTGTTACGTCGATTTCTACGACTTCCTGGTCATTGCCGAGTCGTGGCTCGAATGCAACGCCCCCGGCGACCCGAGTTGCCTGTGACCGAATCATCCCCAAACACAGATGCGTCCAATCAGCCAATAACGCAGGAGTGATAGCGATGAAGACCCATGAATACTCCAGGTTTACCGCGGTTGTCGTGGCGGCTCTGGTGTGTGGTTTTGCGGCCGACCATGCCGCCGGCTACGGTCATTGGCACTGTGACGGCAAGAACCTCAAGTGGCCCGATGAAAAACTGAACTGGCGCGCGGGCAAGAACAGCTTCAAGTCCGGCACCAGCTGGCGCAACGCGTTGACCACGGTCAACGCCCGCTGGAATGAGGCGCCGGGGGAATTCGTGTTCGGCATCCGTAACTGGGGGGAGAAGTACGTCGGCCGGTCGAACAGTCAGAACGAAATCTGGTTCTCCAGCAAACAAAGCATTCTGGACGGCGCCCCAGCGATCTGTTACTACCGCTACAACTGCACGGGCAGCAATCACAAGCTCATCGAAGCCGATGTCATTTTCGATGCCGATGTGCTCTGGTCCAAGACGACCACACAGTCGAGCAAGACGCCCTACGGCGGCAGTTATCGCCCCTGGGGCTGCACGGCCATCCATGAGATGGGGCACGCTCTTGGCCTGGCCCACGAGGACGATACGTACAATGTCATGGGCCAGGACTGGGACCACATCCATGTCAATAACGGCGTCGTCCGCTGGTATGTCGGCGAGGACGCCGGGCATGGAGAGGTCCATCTCTACGGGCGGACGAACACCACGAACAAGAACGATCTGGGTGTTTCGCACTGGAAGCACGGAGGCGCCCACGGCGAGTATAGCGAACACGTTCACTGCCGTATGTACGATCTTGCCGGCAACAATGTCTCGCGGGAGGACTTCGACGGCTGGAAGCGTTACAAGGTCAATGCCGGCGGCTCATACAAGGTCGAATTCACCTTCGAGAACAACGGCTACTACGACCAAACCGGCGTCAACGTGGCGTATTACATATCAACAAATGACTACATCACCACCAGCGACCGCCGGATCGCCACACGGACGCTGACGATCAACCGCAACAAGGTCTACACCCCTCAGCACAGCATTACCCTGCCCGCCGACCTCACACCGGGGCAGACCTACTGGCTTGGCGTGATTGTCGACTACACCGGCAGCATCACGGAGTTCTGCGAATCCAACAACGCCACCTGGATACCCATCCGAATCCTATGACGGGCATTCCGCTTTTGCCGCAGACCCACATCGAGCGGGGCAAGGCCGTGAGTAAGACAGGCTGCGGCCCCGCGCAATAATGAGGGGGGGCGGCTGAATGCCATCGCCCCCCGAGTATTGTCAAAGCGTTTACCCTGATTGTCTCTGGCCGGGCGTAAAGACGAGCCTCATTTCGCGGAGGTTCTCCAGGCACTTCTGGATGCTCTCCAGCGGCGTGGCGGCGTAGCTCTCTTGCTCGACGATGTACCACTCGGTCCCACCGACGGCCCGGCAGAGGGCGAAGACCGCCCGCCACGGCACATCGCCTTCCCCGACGACGGCCTTGTTGTTGGTCTTGCTGAATTCCTTGAGGTGGATGGTCACGGTGCGACCCGGATACCGGTAGATGTACGGAATCGGATCGACGCCCTGGCCGCCGTGCATCGCGTTGCCGATATCGAGCTGCATAATCACATCCTGGCTGCTGTTGTCCAGGAAGACCTCCCAGGGCAGCTTACCGTCCATCTTCTGGAACTCGGCGCTGTGATTGTGATAGCCCACGCGCATATCCTGGGACTTGGCCTTCTCGGCCAGTTCGGCGAAGAGCTTGCCCGTCTTCGTCCAGGCGTCGATGGAGTTGGTGTACTGACCCGGCAGGCCCGGCACAATGAGGTATCTATTGCCGAGCGTCTTGTTGAAATCGATGGTCTTTTGCAGGTTGTCGCCGAGCAGCGTATCGAGGCCCGTGTGCGTGCCGCAGCAGACGATGCCGTTGTCGTCGAGCATCTTGCGCAGTTCGGCGGCGCTGCGCCCGTAGTAGCCGGCGAATTCCACGCCCTGATAGCCCATCTGGGCCACCTTTGCAATGGTGCCGGGCAGGTCCTTGGCGCAGTCGTCCCGCACCGAGTAGAGCTGCACGCCGACCTGCGTGCGAAAGCCGAATTGTCGCGCCGCCATACCACCGGTCGGGCGACCGCGTTCCGCCGCCCGGGCGGTCGCGCCGGCCAGCACCGCCACGGCCGCACCCTGGGCCAGTAATCCGCGTCTTGAGACCAGAGACTCATGCTGTGATGACATGTGATCCTCCTTTACTTGCGATACGA
Source organism: Phycisphaerales bacterium (assembly GCA_011057845.1). Classification (GTDB taxonomy): domain Bacteria; phylum Planctomycetota; class Phycisphaerae; order Sedimentisphaerales; family Anaerobacaceae; genus UBA2266. Next base: position 5,344 of record DSDB01000404.1, read on the forward strand.
TCATTTCAGTCCTGTCAGTCGCCCGATCCGGCGTCGCACCGCCGGACAGGCCCGCGCATTATAACCCATCCGCAAAGCCCGTGCAGGAAATCTTTCCGGCATGGACCGGCGACGGCTTGGAGAATCCCATTCTTACCCTATACTTTGTTTACGGGCCAAAGTGGAATAGCAGTCTTTTCGCGGACATGACAGCCCCGTGGCTGCGGGCGGTGCCTCTTCATGGCCGCCTGTTTTGCATCGACAGGTCGCCGGCCGCGACACACCGCAACTCCGCGTCAACGCGGGCCGGTTGGTCACCGGTTCGCGGACGCTGTCTTTGGTTTGTTTAACCGGTCCTGGGTCGCAATTCATTACCGGCAGCTCGTCCCCGACGGCGAAGGGCCGTCCGCGGCTCCAGGTCCGAGGTCCGCCGTCTACGGTCTCACTATCAGGAGCCACGCATGAGCACAAGCCACACGATTCTGGTCATCGAAGACGAACAGCACATCGCACACGTCGTCAAGTACAACCTCGAACGCGAGAACTACACCGTCTATCTGGCCCGCGACGGGGTTTGCGGTCTCAAACTGACCCGCGAATTGCTTCCGGACATGGTGCTGCTCGACTGGATGCTCCCGGAGGCCGACGGCCTGGAGGTCCTGACCGAACTGATGGCCGATGAACGCACCCGCCATATCCCCGTCGTGATGATGACCGCCCGAGGCGCCGGAGCCGACGCGGACCGCGCCGCGCAACTCGGCGCCGCGGGGTATATCACAAAACCCTTCGACAACACTACCCTGCTCGACGCCGTGCGAGAGAGACTCTCGCCGCCGGCGGCTGCGCCGCGGTCGTGAGAGCGTATCTTCTAGACCGTGGCCTGGACAGTGATGTATGCCTTGCGAGAAATCGGCCGTGCCGCGATATAACCAGACACTCAACGGAGCCGCCGCCGGACGCACGATCCGCGTCCTCGTGGTCGAGGATGACGGAATCTGGCAGCATCTGGTCGGCCACGCTCTCAGGAATACCCGGTCGGCCGTGACCTTTGAGGCTACGTTCGCCGGGACCCTGCGTCAGGCCCGCGAGCACCTGACGATGGGCCGTTTCGACATGGTCCTGCTGGATCTGGGCCTGCCCGACAGCCAGGGGCTCGACACCTATCACGCCATCCGTAAGACGGCCCCCGACACGCCCGTCATCATGCTCACCGGCACTGATGACGAACAGGTCGGCATCGAGGCTATACGCTGCGGGGCCGGTGATTTCCTGTTCAAAGGCGAGAACGCCTTCAACGACGTCCTGGTGCGCACCGCGTTACACGTCATCGAGCGGTCGCGGCAGGACGACGTCCTGCGCCAGAGCGAGCGCAATCTCCGCGGCATCATCAACGCCGGGCGCGACGCCGTGATTGTGACAGACCTTCAGTCAACGATCCTCTTCGTCAATCCCGCCGCCGAACGCCTCTACGGACAGAACGCCGAACAACTGCTCGGCGCCCGATTCGAGCATGAACTGGTCGCCGGCGCCGCCGGCGAGATTTCGCTGAAGGCGCCCGGCGGCCGATGCGCCGTCGTCGAGATGCAAGTGGCCGCCATCGAATGGCAGGGCC
>DSDB01000182.1 GCA_011057845.1 Phycisphaerales bacterium
AATACGGTCGGGAAAACCCGAGTCCCCGAGGTTCTTCCAGCAGACATCATGGAACGTCTTGGACCGATTATTCGTGCCCATCCCGTCGATCTGTACAACGACAAAGCCCAGTTCCGCCAGGGCCTGCGCCGAGTGATAGTCGCTCCACGACTTCGGAACGAATGAACCGTGCGGACCCGCGTAAATCTGCTCGATGATGGGATACTTCCTTGACTCATCCAGGCTCATTGGCCGGTGGATAATCCCAAAGATGTCGGTCACCCCGTCGCGTCCCTTCGCAACAAACGGTTCCGGAGCCCGCCATCCGATGGCGTACAGCGCCGAGGCGTCCGCCTTTCCCAGACGACAGATCAGCTTACCGTCGGCCGCCCGCCGCAATTCATGAACCGGCGGCATAAGCATCTCCATATACTTCAAGATCGGTCCGACCCGTCAACATGAACAGAGCCGCTCGACCTCATCCATCTCCTTGGGTATGGGTCTGCCAAGAACGCGACAGCCTTCATCGGTCACGAGCACATCGTCCTCAATTCTGACGCCGCCGAAATCACGATAAGTTTCAACAACATCATAACGGACATACTGAGCAAACCTGCTCTCCGCGTGGTAACGGTCGATCAACGCCGGGATGAAATACAGCCCCGGCTCAACAGTAACCACAAAACCCGGTTCGAGGGCTTTGGCCAGCCGCAGCGACTTGAATCCGAAGGCTGGATTGCGCCGAATGGTCTGGGTGTATCCCACATAATCCTCGCCCAGCGACTCCATGTCATGCACATCCAACCCCATCATGTGCCCCAGCCCGCACTGGAAGAACAGCGTATGGACCCCTTCTTCGGCCGCCGTCTCCACATCCCCTTTCACCAGTCCAAGCGCCTTCAGCCCCGCAAGCAATTCACGCGCCGCCAGCAGGTGCACGTCGCGAAACTCAACCCCCGGCCGGATCGCCTCTATCGCCTTGTTCTGGGCCCGCAGAACAATCGCGTAAACATCCCGCTGCCTCGAATCAAATCGCCCCCCTGTGGGAATGGTCCGCGTAATATCCCCCGCATAGTGCATCGGCGACTCGGCCCCACAGTCGTTGACCACTATGTCGCCGGCCTTCATCAGATTCCCGTGATAGTGGTTATGCAGCGTCTCGCCGTGAACCGAGAAGATCGTCTCAAACGCCGGCCGCACCCCGCGTGAAATCGCAATCCCCTCCATCAGCCCGGCGACCTCCCGCTCGTACATCCCCGGCCGGGCCGTCCGCATGGCCGCGACCTGCATCTCATGGCACGTCTCAATCGCCAACTCAATCTGCTCGACCTCTTCGGCGGTCTTAATCGACCGCTGCGCCACCACGGCCCGGATCAGCGGTTCCGACGCTCCCTCGGTAATCGCCTTCGGCGACACATCCATCGCCGAAGCCATCCAAAGCACGTTTTCGCCGCGGTACGGCGGCAGCCAGTGTACCATCCGGCTCCTCCGACGTGCGGCGGTGAGCACATCGCACAGCTTGGCCATCGCCGCCGACCGGCCCACACCGGCCCTTTCACATCGCTGCTGCAAACTCGGTTGCGGACCCGTCCAGACGATGTCGTCGGCCGTCGCATCATCCCCGAACACGCATTCGGTCGCCTCATCCACATCGATCACGGCCGCCAATGCCGGCGCGTCCAACCCAAAATAATACAAAAACGAACTGTCCTGGCGGAAGGGATACGCGTTGTCCGCGTAATTCATCGGGCTAAGTCCGTTACCCGGCAGGAGAATCACTCCCGAACAGACCGATTCCCTCAGCCTCCTCCGCCTCTCAATGTATGTGCCCCGGTCAAACATGATACCTCACGCATTAGACAGGCTTGTCGGCCGTCGTGTACTGTCGCTTCGTGCACAGACTGACCACCACCAGGCACGCCACCGACAACGTGATCGCCGGGAGCACGGCATCCAACTTGGCCAGTTCCGTCGGCAGCCGACCTTTGATCGCCTCCTCCCAGAGCAGCGTCGTCATGGTGCCGGCCAGAATCGACGAGATGGCCCCCGCGGTCGTCGCCCGCCTCCAGAACAACGCCGCCACCAGGCACGGTGTGATGGCCGAACCGTACACGGTGTAGGCGTACATCGCCTTCTGGAAGACCGTCGTCGAAGCCGAAAACGCCAGAGAAACCAGCCATGCGATCATCCCAAACAACAACACCATCAGGCGGCTCATCCATACGATCCGCCGCTGCGACGCCTTGCGGTTAATATACGTCAGGTAGACATCCTCGATGAATGTCGTCGCCGGAACCAGCAAGAAAGAGTCGGCCGTGGATATGATGATGCCCACGACCGTGACCATGAACACCAGGCCCAGCGCCAACGGCATGAAATGCCTGGCCGCGTAGATCAGGACATACCGGCCGTTCTCCGGGTCGGGTATCATGCTGGAGGCGAACCACGCCTGCGCAATGATCAACTCCTCAATCAGAATCGCCACGAAGATCATGGCAATGACCGCCGACCTGGCCCCCCTGGCGTTGCGGCCGGCGAATATTCGCTGATACTGATTCGCATCCCCCATCACCAGCAGGAACACGGGCAGCAGGTAGTTAATGTACTCGGCGGGGCTGAACACCCCGAACAGCTTCATGTGTCCCGGCCGGTCGCCTATCGCGGCGAAGGCCGCCTGCATCCCTTCCAGCCCTCCTGCCTTCACGAGAAGCACCGGAAACCCAATCAGCAGCGTGACGGTAATGACAATCCCCGTCACAATATCGGCATACGCCAGGCTCATCAACCCCGCCAGCATCGTATAGCCAATGATAAATGCTGCGGCAATCATGGTCGCCCGTCCGGCTGTCAGCTTCGGCTCGTGCAGATACACCATCCCCTGCTCGGGAACGCCCGCCAGCCGATACACGGCATCGGCCCCAGCGACGTCGTGGCCTTTCACAATCAGACGGGTGTACGTATCGCGCTTGATGATTCTCGTGTTCCTGAGCTGTTCAAGCTGCGTGCGGTCTTCATCCGTCACATTGGGGTCATCCGCGATCTGCTGCTCCAGTGCCTTGATCGTCTGGCCGAGCGAGTGTTTCAAGTCGAGGATCGCGGTCGACGGCACGACCTCCACGTAGAGTGTCCTGGTGGCCGGCAACCATGGCCCCGACGCTCCATCCTTCATATCGAGCGTAATCTGAGCCGACCCCGTCCAGTCCTGAGCGGGCTGATACTGAAAATACCCCTTGCTCACCTGATGGCCCGTCACGGTGTCTCCCATCCGCAGGGGCGTTTTGTCTTTCTTGCCCGCAATGACTTCCAGCACCATCCCCCCCGCGTTGAACTGATAGCTCACAATCACCATGTACGCCATGACCAGAGCAATCACCGCCAGCAGCCGGGTCTTCGGGCCGTACCGCCGCCCGATGATCTCCGGCACCGACAGGGCCTCGATAGTCCGCGCCCGCGTCGCAATGAACGACAGCAGGATCATCCCGGCAAGAGTCCCCAGCGGCAGGAACAACCCCGCCATCCCGACCTCATACGTCTTGCCCGCGTTGGCCACGATGGACCCGGTCCCGATCCACACCGCCAGCATCGTGCAGACCATAACCCACGGCGACAGGGTCCGCCCGGCGACGGTGAAGTCCTCCTGGGTCTTGACCTGCCGCGACTTATAGATGCCGATGCAGCTGAGAACCGCCAGATACACGAATATGGCCGAAAGATAGATCATCAGCGCCTCACTGGATGAACTGCTCCACGAAATACCTGGCCGTCAGGGGTTCGCCCGTCGCCCGCTCGATCATCTCATTCCACTCGTAACGAGCCGCCGGTCCCAGCACCTTCTGGCGCAAATACCGGCCGACCCGCCTATCCCCGACGTAGCTGACGTCCTTGTCGCTATCGAGCTTCAGTATCTCGGCCACGATGTAATGATGCCACTGCGACGCCAGCAGTTCGCCCAGCATGTAGTTGTGATAGTAACAAGGCGCGACAACAAAATGCAGCTTCGAGGCCCACCCGCCGTCCGGCGGCCCCGGCGGACGCCGAAGGTATTGGTGCCTCTCGACAAGGTCCCACCACAAGGGATTAAGGTCCTGGTCCGGATCCGCGTACATCGCCTTCTCGAACTCGTACATGACCAGCGCCCACCGGACGAAAAGCACCTGCTGGAACCGCAGATACCTGACCGTCACCTTCTCGATCCCGGCCCGCTGGGCAGCCGTCAGCCCCAACATCCGCTGCATCCAGGCGGGATTGCGGCTCAGGCGTCCGAAGAACATCGCCACCGCCTCCGTTGTGAAGCTGTGCGCCGGCTCCCGCAGCAGCCACGGCAGGCTGCGGTCGTGGTACTTGCTGTAAACGGCGTGTCCCAATTCGTGCAGAATGGTCTCGGCCCAACGCTCGGTATTCTGCAGATTGCACAGAATCCGTACATCCCCCCGCCGATCCACATCGTGCCCATAAGCATGGGGGTATTTGCCCGGCCGGTCGTATAGATCGCTTCGCGCCAGAATATCATCGACCGGCAGACCGATACCGGCGTAATACTCCTGCGCCAGGACCTTCACATCGTGGTCGGCGTAGTAGGCATCCAGGTCGCACTCATAGACCAGCGGCGTCCGCTGAAAGAACGGATCGTGATAGTGCCACGGCATAAGCTCCTTCGTCTCAATTCCGTAGCCCTTCGCCAGCACTGCATCCAGTTCGCCCTTCATCTTCGCAAAGGGCTCATTCGTCAACTCACGCAGGTCCGCGAAGATGGCGTCCAGTTGTTCAAGGCTCTGCTCGCCGACCACGATCGTCATCGTATGGAAGTTGTCGAAGCCCGCCTTGCGGGCCGCGGCATTGCGCAACCGCACCAGCGCAATCAGGTCATCGACGATGGCCTGGCCCACCTGCTTGCTTGCCCTGTACATCAGCTCTCGCCTGTGAACATCCGTCTCCGTGGTCATGCTCGCGTAGACATCGCTCATCGTCACCGTCCGACCGTCGACGGTCCCTCGGAAGCTTCCGTACTCCTCCTGAATCTTGCCGTCGAGGGCCACGATATCTCGCAGCAGCCTCGGCTCAATCTGGTTCTGCAGGTACCCGTTATAAAGCCTGTCCACCTGACGCTTCAGCAGCGGATCACTCGCCACGGCCGCCTTGCGCACGGCCTTCAGATATGCGAAATCCCCCGCATCGCTGTAGATACGCCGGATTCGCAGCTGCGTGTCGTTATACTGCTTGTACTTGGCCGGATCGCCGGTGGTCGTGGCCTCCCAATACAACAGGCCCGCCTTGCCCGTTAGCGGCGCCACCTGCGCAACATGTCTGTCGATAAATTCCCGCACCCCCGCCTCATCCAACTGGCGGCCATAGCCCGTCAAAGACCCCACCACAACTACCGTCCATACCACAAGTGTACGCTTCGTTGTCATCGCGTCCCCTATCCAGGAACCATATGGTCAGCCGAGCCCCGCCCGCGCAGGGCCCCGACGCCAAGGGCCACGGTACTATAGCACGAAGCCCCACCCAGGTCAAAGAACACAGACCAAGCCCCCACTTCCCGGGCGCCGCCCCACCAGGTCTTAGGTCCGCGGTCTGAGGTCTATGGTCTCCTAGAATCCCTGCTGCTCGGTGCGGGCGATGATCTCATCCTGCAAATCGGCCCCGAGGTCTACGAAGTAGTCACTATACCCCGCGACACGAACGATCAGGTCGCGATTGCTCTGCGGCTCCCGCTGTGCCCGGCGCAGCGTCTTGGCGTCGATGACATTGAACTGGATATGATGCCCGTCCATCTTGAAGTACGACCTGATAAGATGGGCAAGTTTGTCGAGCCCTTCGCCTTCGAGCACCTGCGGGTTGAACTTCATGTTCAGCAGCGTCCCGCCCGTGCGGACGTGGTCAATCCGGGCCGCGGACTTCACCACGGCCGTGGGCCCATTCACATCCGCGCCATGACTTGGGCTGATTCCGTCGGACACCGGCTCCCCGGCCCGTCGCCCGTTCGGCAGCGCCCCGACCACCGAACCGAAGTAGACGTGCACGGTCGTCGGCAGCAGATTCACGCGATACTTGCCACCCTTCGTATTCGGTCGCCCGTTGAGCAGCTCATAATACGCATCAAAAACCTGCTCGGCTATACCATCGGCGTAGTCGTCGTCGTTGCCGTACTTCGGCGTATCGAACCACAGCGTCTTGAGCAGCCCGTCGGCCCCCTTGAAGTCCGCCGCCAGGGCCGCCAGCAACTGCTCCATATCCACCGTCTTGTGGTCAAACACGTGGTACTTCACGGCCGCCAGGGCATCGGTCAACGTGCCAATACCCACCCCCTGGATATACGTCGTGTTGTACCGGGCCCCGCCATTGTGATAATCTAGGCCCTTGGCCACGCAGTCGTCCATCATAATCGACATGAACGGCGCGGGCATCTGGTTCGCATAGAGCCGCTCAATCACGTTGTTGCCGGCGATCTTCACATCGATAAAGTAAGCAAGCTGGCGGCGATACGCCTGCATCACCTGCTCGAAATCGGTGAATTGCCGCGCATCGCCCGTCGCAGGTCCAACCTGCACGCCACCGGCCGGGTCAACACCGTTATTGAGCGCCAACTCAAGTATCTTGGGCCAGTTCATATACCCGGTCAGCGTACAGCTCTCCTTGCCGAAAGAGCTGATCTCCACGCACCCGCTGGGCCCGCCGCTACGGGCGTCTCGCAGCGTCTTACCCGCCAGCAGCATCTCCTGGATGATGACGTCCGTATTGAATACCGACGGCTGGCCAAACCCCGTCCGAATCACTTCGCACGCCCGCCGAAGGAAACGGTCCGCGTTCTTCTTGCTGACCTGCACGCACCCGCTCGGCTGTGTCAGACGCATCTGCTCTATCACATCCAGGATCAGATACGACACCTCGTTGACCGCGTCGGAACCGTCCTCCGGGCTGACGCCGCCTATGTTAA